>CANFJD010000309.1 GCA_947447315.1 Fimbriimonadaceae bacterium | reverse complement strand
CCTGTACAAACGGATTGGCCGCCTCTTCCACGTCGACTTCCACCAATTTCTCGGCATGTTCCCCTGCTCGCATTTCTGTGATGAGTTGCTCTAAAGCGTCGGCGTAGGCGTCTTCCGTGATCTCCGGTTCCGGAGCTGGCTCGGGTTCGGTGGGAAAGCCCGAAAACACGTGATAAGGCGTGTACGGAGTGGGTCCGTCGTAGACCATGGTCGACAGTCGATCCATTGCCCGCTGCTCAGCGATCACGGCGACTTCGGCAAATCGCTCTTTCTCTACCAGCCGTATGGCATTGGCGGCAAGGTCGCGAATCATCGAATCGACGTCGCGGCCAACGTAGCCAACTTCGGTAAATTTTGTAGCCTCGACTTTCACAAACGGGGCTCGTGCAAGTTGCGCCAGTCGCCGGGCGATCTCCGTCTTGCCAACCCCAGTAGGGCCGATCATGAGGATGTTCTTCGGCATGATGTCTTCCTGCTCTTCCGGAGGCAATTGCTGCCGCCGGAACCGGTTACGGAGAGCAACCGCCACCGCCTTTTTGGCCGCTTCCTGACCCACGATGTATTTGTCTAATTCGGCCACAATCTGGCGCGGGGTCAATTCTTCCACGGGGAGACTCACACTAGAAAGGTACCTGCTACAAATCCGGGAACCGGACGTTCAGAGCACAAACCCCAAAGCGTTCGCGACGGCAAGACCTTCCGAGCACTCGGGGTGGGAGTCGTATGAATCTGCGGCGAACCCGCCTTCACGTCGCAAGCCTAGATCCTCGCACGGGACGTGAACCACAGACACCTTGGCCGCGATGGAAATGGTCGGTAAGCCAAAGAGTCCAGGTTGTAGCGCGAGGCACCTGCCGAGCAAACCAACCTACAGGCAATCGACCTAAATCCCCCCGATCAGGTTGTCAAAATCGGTTCCCGGCTGCGTAGTTAGTACGGATAAACCACAGTCGCTCGCCATGCAAAATTATTGCTAGGAGACGATGGCGAAAAATGATCATGTCCACCCAACTTAAAGCTTGGAATCACGCCACAAAAACTGTTGCTTCTCTCCTTAAATCAATAGATAACCCACTGCCTACTAAAAACAAATTGCAAGCAAACCAGACGACACAAACAAAGCCGGTCCGCGAGTATCGCGGACCGGCTTCTGGATTGCGGTTGGTGGCTTAGTTTCGGATGACCTTGACGAGGCCTATGTTTTCGTAAACACCCGGCCCCACGGCCGGTTTGATCGAGATCTTTCGACCAAAATCGACACGTAGCAAGCCGCTGGTATTGCCAGCCTTAAAATTTGGGCCACTTGGGTTGAACATCCCGTTCAGGCTGGCAATGTTAACCATACCGCTGTCAAAAAGATCCTCTCCGGTTTGATCATTCACAAACCGCATTTGTCCTTGCAGGTCCACCGATTGGCTACCTTTTTTGGTGCCAGCGATCTTTGCTGGGGCAGCGAACTGCTCCAGGTCCAAGGTCAAAGTTTCGTTGTGATAGATCTTGATCGTCTCGACTTTCGTGTCGACGCCGGTTCCCCAACCGTCAACTGTCCATTCCGCGCCAAGATTGCCGGTGATGTAGAGGTACGGATTTACGTTTATGCGCGTGCGAACCCGCAAATCGATATTTCCCGCGCCAGAGTAATCGGCGCTAATGGCATCGATACTGCGATATTGGAAACGTCGGTGACCGCTCTGGCCGTTCTTGTCATCTCCATTGTGTCCGTCGCCACCATCGCCGCCATCACCTTCGCCGTGATGGCCGTCTCCACCGCCATCATCCCCGTTACCGCCTTCGCCACCGTCAGCATGAACCGCCATGATAAGCGCGGCGAGACTGGCGATGGAGAGAATTCTTAAAATCTGTTTCATCATCTTTCCTTTTCTGCGAGGATATGTTTGTCTCTCGTCGACAGATAGTCTGAACCGGGGGAGTCGCTATCTTCCAGACGCCGCTTCGGGGGCGTTTATGCGGGGCGGCCTACTTTCCGCACCCTATATTAACCACGCAAAATTACCAGGTATCGAATTAGCCAACTTTAGACGCGACGAATGAATGCACTGTACCGGGGTTCGGGACCGTCGTCAATACAAGCCAGCGAGAGCTCCACATCTAACGTATCGCCGTCTTGGTGCAAACCAGTTATCTTGATGATCTGATTCATGATATGGCTGACCCGCGTTTTCAAGTACCGCTCCAACCCCGCTCGGTGGGCGTCACGATACTGGTGCGGCACGATCAGGTGTACCAAGTGCTCGCCCATCGCCTCCGCTTCTGAATATCCAAAAATGGACTCGGCCGCCGTGTTCCAAAACTCAACCCGACCGTGGCAATCAATCACGATCACGGCGTCCATCGCCGATCCCAAAATTCGCGTGAGCGTCTCGTGCTCCGTGCGCCAGGCGCTGACGTTGTGATATTTCCATAGGTAGCCGAGCAGGTGATCCCCTTGCCGCACCACCACAAAATCGCGTTCGTAAACCTGTCCGTTCGTCAGCCGAACGATATCCCCAAAGCTATCCTCTCCGTCTTCCAGCAGTTCATCCACCCGCTCCATAAACTCGTCTGGGTTTACAAAGAGCGAGCGCGACATCTCCGCGACCGCCGCGCAATCGGCCCCGATAAAGTCCATCGGGTTACCATCCGAACCGAAAATTCGCAGAAACGGACGGTTCACGTACTGCAGCCGTCGGTTACCGTCTTCAAACAAAAATGCGGTTGGCATCGCATCCGTCAGCGTGCGAATGAGGATGGCCGATTCCGTGAGATGCTGCTCAATCATTCGCCGCACCAGCTCCATCCGCACTCCCAAAATGAAGTGCGCCACTGAAGAAATCAACGGGGCTAGGTACTCCACCACCGATTCGTCATATCCACCGGGTCGGTTGGCGATGCCTATCATCCCCACCATCTCCTCTCCGTTGAATACCGGAATCCCTAAAAAGGCCGTCATCGCCGGGTGCCCGGGCGGCAATCCACCTCGCCGAGGATCGTTGGTGGGGTCGTTCGCGTAGACGATTTCGCCCGTCGTCAATGCTCGGCCAAACAGTGT
>CANFJD010000308.1 GCA_947447315.1 Fimbriimonadaceae bacterium | reverse complement strand
GAATCCCGCTTCTAGCGCATCGACGGGAGCAAAAACTCCCTGCCGGATGCCTCGGTCAATAACCCGAGCGAAAATCTCCCCTTCGCGTCGTTGGTATGCCACCCGGTAGGTCTGCATTTTTCCCTTTAAATCACCGACAACGTCTATGAAACTGCGTGAAAGTCTTTCCGCTAGGTCGAATCGAATGAGGACCCGTCGATGCAGAAGCCTGCGTATGACCTCGGCTGGCTCGCCATCCAAATCGGCTTCCATGTCCACCAAAATTCGCTCGTGAACCCGATGCAGCCAATCAACCGCTAGGTCCTCCTTACTGCGGTAATGCAAATACAAACTCCCTTTGCCAATTCCCGCCGCCTGCGCGATCTCTTCTACCGTCGTTTTTCGGTACCCATACCGCTCAAAAAGCAGGTCTGCCGCATCCAAAATGCCGTGCACGGTATCCGAGCGCTCAATCTTTCCGACCACTGACCAAAAGTGTAATTCAGTCAGCAGTCAGAGATACCCAGCAAAATTGCCAGTTTCTATTGATCTTTCCAAGATCGGTCAACCGATATCCGAGGTTGAAAGACTGAGGATGCATTTGCTGCTTTGAAGCTATCGACTCCGGCCAACCACGATCTTCTACAATCTTCAACGAAGATGGATGACAATATGGTCCTCGGTTAACCTACAGATAGAATCACCTCCACTTCCTCTTGAGGCAACCTAAGATCATCACAGCTTCGGCCCCGGGCGAACCGATACTCATGTCGGCGACACTGGCAAATAACCGGATTCCGGCCAAATTGCGTCATTTCCCAAATGCCAAACGCCTAATGGGATCTGGAAGAGGAACTCGTCTGCACTAAAAGTTCGCTATTCGAGCTCGCCCAAAAGACCCCACTGGTGGGCTTCTGTAAGCTTCACTTTCGCCATCCGTCCGGTCCGATTCTCACTTCCGATGAAATGAACCATCCGAAAATCTCGAGAATAGCCCTGCAGCGTCTTCTCGGTCTTTCTCGAAACGCCTTCCACCATCACCTCCACAACCTTGCCTACTTGTTCGACATTGCTCGCCGTGGAGATCGCATTCTGCGTCTCGATGAGTTCATTCAGTCGCCGCTTCTTCACCGTTTCCGGCAGTTGATCCGTCCGATCTCCCGCTACCGTTCCCGGCCGGATTGAATAGGCGAACATGTACGCCCCGTCGAAGCGGATCTGGCGGAAGGCTTCCATCGTGTCCTCAAACTGCGCCTCCGTCTCTCCCGGGAAGCCCACAATCACATCGGTCGTGATACTAATCCCCGGTACGGTTTCCCGGAGTTCGGCTACAAGATCCATAAACGATTCCACCGTGTAGACCCGCTTCATGGCCTCCAGCATTGCGTTGTTTCCGCTCTGAATCGGCATATGACAATGCTCCATCACCTTCGGATTGTCGCGAATTGTCTCAATCAGATCCCGCTTAAAGTCTCGCGGATAGGGCGACGTATACCGAATCCGCTCAATTCCAGAGATTTCCGCCACCCTCCACAGAAGCTCGCTGAAAGGAATATTTCCTTCCATCAGGTTCTTGCCGTAACTATTTACCGTCTGGCCCAACAGCGTCACTTCCTTCGTTCCTTGATCTGCCAGAACGCGAATCTCTTCTAGGATGTCCGTCGTCGGTCGACTCCGCTCTCGACCACGTGTCTGCGGCACGATGCAGTACGTACAAAACTTATCGCACCCGTACTGAATCGGCACAAATGCCTTCAGCTTCGGCGCACGACCTAAGTGCCGCTGCGGAATATCGGTAACAACCTTCCCTTTCCGCTCCGGCAATTCGGTTCGCTTCCGGAATCGCCGCTTCTGAAGCGCATCACTTACCAAACCCGGCAACAACCCAAGATCGCCGGTTCCCAAGACAAAGTCAATGTGGGGAGCGCGATGGTGAATTTCATCTGCCCGTGCCTGGGCCATACACCCAGCCACGCCAATCACCATCTCGGGCCGATTTTCCTTGAGTGACCTGAGTTCGCCGATCATGCTAAAAGCCTTGTCCTCTGGCTTCTTTCGCACACTGCACGTATTCAAAATAACGACCTGAGCCTTTAAGAACGAGTCCACGGGGCGAAAACCGAGATCGTTTAGGTGCAGAGACATCTGCTCGCTGTCTTCCTCGTTCATCTGACAGCCCCAGGTCTGAATGAAATACGTTCCGGCTTCGTAGGTAGGTCGCGAGCCCGGAGTGACCAATCCTCGATTGAACGGAGTGGGAATTCGGCTCGAATCGTCCGTAAGGACCGGGAAAACCGCGCGGTCAGCGGACGGCGCATGCATGATAAACAGAGAATACCGGGTATCAAGACAAAGTGACGGCAGTAATTCCGGCCGCTGGGCTCGGCACCCGAATGTTATCAGTCACGGGCGGGAAATCTAAAGAACTTCTCCCCCTTGGCCATATGACGGTTCTGGAACGGGTCATCGAAGAAGCCAAAACGGTCGCAGATCGCGTGATCGTTGTTTCTTCTCCCCAAAAGCCGGATGTCCGTTCCGCCGCTCTTTCCCTTGGGGTCGAAGTGGTAGATCAGACTCAAATGCGAGGGTTAGCCCACGCGATTGGTTGTGCGGAGGTTGAGGGAGATATGTTGGTGATGCTTGGCGATTGCGCGATACACGGCGCATCACCGATCGCCCGCATGGCGACGCTTATCGAAAAGGCGATCGACGGATTAATTGCAGTTGAAGTAGTTGAGGAATCGAAGCTTGGCCAGTACGGGATCGTCGATGTGAACGATTGGGGCGTCATTTCCCGCATCGTAGAAAAACCAACCCCATCGACGGCCCCCAGTCGGTATGCCATCTGTGCCCGCTACGCTTTCTCTGGGCCCGTCACGGCGTTTATCAATGATGCCGCGGTGAACTGGCAGGATTCGAGGGAACTTGGACTCACCGAGGTTCTCAACGCTGCCATAACCGCTGGCTTCGAGATAAAGGCCGTTCCTCTGCCACCCGAGAGTCGGAGGGCCGATGTTGGAACGCCGGAAGAATATGCCACCTGCCTCCAGTGGGGTTGGAGCTAATGGCGATTGCCTGGGATGCTCCTGGTCGCTGCGGAATCTTGGGGAACCCAAGCGACTCGT
>CANFJD010000307.1 GCA_947447315.1 Fimbriimonadaceae bacterium | reverse complement strand
GGCATGGGCATCCCGAGTCCGCTCTTCAGCTTGTTCTCAAACTCGACTCGAACCTGGGGTTGGATGTTTCCCTCACCAATTGCGCCCTCACTAGGATAGTAGCGACCAAAATTTCGTGTCGCATCCACAATCAGCTTCCGGTTGTAGGGAACCCCGGCGCCCTCGAGCAAGCTCACTTGCTTGGTCTCATTGTTCTGCAATGTGGTAGGGCGCTGAAGAGTGTAGAGGTGGTACTCAAACAGCGACTCTTCCTGGAAAGAATCTGCCTTGGCCATCCTCAGCACGGCCCCTGCCGCGGCCATCGCTTCGGGACGATTCTGCTGGACGCGATTGACGTCTCCCGCCAGCAACTTTAACTTGGCGTTCTTGTATTCCGTGCCGCTAGAGTTCGTGAGCGTCGCCCAACCTTGTAGATCTGCCCGATTGCCATCGTTCAGCGTCAACACGTAGTCCGAAGTCCAGTTCATCCCTTGCGTGATGTAGCTAAGTTCAATCTCCTGTCTGCCCGCCTTATCCGCTTGTAGATCCCAAAGCAGGGAAGGCTTACTAATGAGGCCATCGGGAATGTTCTTCACCACCACTGTGCCAACTGGGTCAAGCACGATCTCTCCCGTCTTGCTATCCTTGATAACCATTCCGTTGTAGGTCTGGTAATTGTTGCCATTATTGGAAACAATTACCGTTGGTGCGCTCAGCAGCGTTCCTTCCAACACTACGGAGTTGCCGTTCTCGTAGCGAATGAATTTGATCTCGGTACCGACCGCTCGCGCCAGAATCGCCGCGGGGTTGATCAAGTCAAACCGGTAGTTCTGTTCAAGAAGAGAAAGTCCGCTGTTTTCTGAAAGCGGGCGAAAGCGGACACTGGTGGTATCGATTTGTTGGGCAACATTCTCGACAATCGCCGTCTGTCGTCCGGCTGCCAAGTCTAGGGTTCGATTCTCTTTCACGAGGGCAAACCCTTGGTTGTAGACCGTAATCTCCGGCGCGGCCGATGTCTGAAGGGCTCCAACGAGAAGTGCAGTTAGCATCATCAATACCTTAGTGTGTTAAACCCGCCAAACCGTTCAAAGCCGCACTGATCGGCTCTTTCTCGGCCGCGGTCAGGGCCACCAGTGGCAACCGCACCGACTCGCAATCAAATCCGCGCGTCGAAAGGGCGAACTTGATCGGACCAGGGTTAGGCGAGCTAAAAATTGCTTTCACCAGCGGCGTCAATCGATGGTGAATTCGATACGAGTGGATCGGGTTGGTCAGGAACATATCGACCATTTCCTTGATCTCGCGTCCGACCACGTGGCCCGCCACGCTCACAATTCCGTGGCCACCAAGGGAAAGCACCGGCACCGTCAAGGCGTCGTCGCCGCTGTAGACGCGGAAGCCCTTCGGTGCCAGCCGGCACACGTCCGAAATCTGGGGAATAGATCCGCTAGCTTCTTTCACGGCCACAATATTTGGGACCTCCGCCAGTTTCAGCAGGGTCAACGTTTCCAAATTCACCGCGCTCCGCGGTTGAATGTTATAAAGCATCACCGGGAGATTGGTTTCCGCGGCTACGGTTGAAAAGTGAGCATATAGCCCAGACTGGCTTGGCTTGCTGTAGTAAGGATTTACCAACATGATGCCGTGCGCTCCCGCGTTTTCTCCCCGGCGGGTGAGGTGAATGCTCTCGGCCGTATCGTAACTGCCCGAGCCAAAAACGACCGCCGCCCGGTCGCCCACTTCCTCCAAAACCGATTCCAGCAGCCGAATCTTCTCATCCTCTTTCAATGTGGGAGATTCGCCCGTAGTGCCGTTGATGACCAGGCCATCATTCAGCTGTTCATCCACAAGGTAGGCGGCAACTTTTCGCGCCTCCAGGTAGTTGACGCTTCCGTCGGCATGAAAAGGTGTGATCATCGCGGTGAGGACTCGCCCCCAATCCCGCTGGCTAAAGAATGCTCCCATGGTTGTGCCCATAGAATACTGATTTCATTACGGGTCGAGCGTTCAGCCTCTGAAAATGTCGACGTGAGGATATCCGCGAATCAGATGATCGTCGGTCATTAGCTCTGCTTTCAGCACCCGCGCCGTAGCCACAATCAGCCGATCAGCTGGATCACGGTGGAACGAACCCGGCAAGGAATACGCTTCATTCGCAATTGCCGGCGTGATGGGGACAAGTTCTGTTCCCGGATATGCGAGAGCAACACCGAACCATTCAGAGAGGGTTAACTCAAGTTGAATCCTTCCGCGGCTGTGCAATTGAGCGATTTCCACCAAGCAAATCGCGGGAACAAAAATGCCGCCATTGCGTAAGGATTTGAGGGTCTCAGCTTCAAAAAGTGGCAATTTCGGGTCGCCCTGAACCCAGTAAATCCACTTATGCGTGTCGAGAACTACTTGGCCAGGTCGCCCCAATCTTCCTCCGGCAAGGGTTCGGTCGGGTTCACAAACTTGTACTGTTTTCCCCAGAGGGGGTGTTCAGAATCGGCGGTCGGAGTCCAGTCATTTGTTTCGGCTGGTTTGACTTGAACTTTCATTCCGGGCTGAAGCGAAGCATCAATAATATGCAATTCACCCGGCTGCGTAATTGTGATTTCGATGGTTTTCATGAAACTATTGTACGTCGAGTTTCGTGGAGTCCTTGGGAAACCGGTCCCCCTCAGGCGATCAGATCGTGAATGACATTCCCGTATACGTCCGTCAACCGGAAGTCCCGGCCAGCGTGTCGGTAGGTGAGTTTCGTGTGATCGAACCCGAGAAGTTGAAGAATTGTCGCGTGAAGATCGTGCACGTGAACCGGATTTTCCTCGGCTTTGAACCCGAACTCGTCGGTCGCTCCGTAAACCGTGCCGCCCTTAACACTGCCTCCTGCCATCCAGTAGGTGAATCCGTAGTGATTGTGGTCGCGACCGTTCATCTTGCCCGCATTCGCACCCGGTGTGGGTAGCTCCACCGTCGGTGTGCGACCAAATTCACCACCCCAAATCACCAGAGTTTCTTCCAGCATCCCGCGTTGCTTCAGATCCGTTAGCAACGCCCCAATGGCTTGGTCTGCCTCCATCGCCAGGTTCTTATGCTGAATCGCGATGTCATCGTGACTGTCCCAAGGTTGTCCGGCGCCGTGATAGAGCTGGATAAATCGAACCCCGCGTTCAG
>CANFJD010000306.1 GCA_947447315.1 Fimbriimonadaceae bacterium | reverse complement strand
GCGGCCTGACCGTCGCGGAGAATCTTGGGCGAAAGCTTTACGTTGCCCGGCTTGTAGACGCCGTGGACATTGCCAAACGTGGCGGCGAGGCTGAAATCGCCGATGTTCTTCAGGGTCTCGTAGACCAGTAGCATGTCTTCAGGGGTGGTGTAGAGCTTTTCGTGGTCGGCGCCGGTGTTATCGATGCCGTCTTCTTCGCCGCCGACGACGCCCGACTCCACTTCCAGAACCAAACCGAGCGGGGCGAGTTCTTTCAGAAGTTCGACCGAGATCTCCATGTTGGCCTTCATGCTGAGCTCCGAGCCATCGAACATGTGCTGATTGAAAAGGTTGCCGAGGCCGGCTTCGTGGCGTCGCTTGCCTTCGGCGATGAGCGGGCGAAGGAAGGAATCGACCTTGGCGGGGACGCAGTGGTCGGTGGTGATGGCGACGTAAACGGGAAGATCGGCGGCGAGGCGATGGACGTACTCCGCCATGGCGATGGCACCGAGGGCCGCATTTTTGTTGGGGCCGGAGGCGAACTCGCCGCCGCCGGTGGAAAATTGAATAATGCCGTCGGTTTTGGTTTCAGCAAAGGCGGCGAGGGCGGCGTTGATCGTGTTGCTGCCGGTGACATTAATACTGGCAATGGCGTAATTTCCGGCCTGCGCAGCAGAAAGAATCTCACGGTACTGATCGGGGGTAGGAACCGGCATAAGGAGCCTAGGATAGCATTTTACGGCGTTAACTAGCGTATGTGCGCCGTTTTGGTCGAATACACGCGGGTTCCGGATCGTACATAACTTAGACCATGATCTTGGCAAGCTTGGCAGCGACCTGCCTGACCCAACAAAAAATTGATAGCGTGAAGATCACGCTTCCAGAGGTAGTGGGTCAGCCAAGTCGCCTGAGCGTGCTGGTGCGGAATGACCGGCTGGACCCGGTGAAGTTGTCGCCGCGAAAATTTGGCGATCCGGCCGAAGCGTGGATGTTTGAGTACGTGGTGGCGACTTATGCGGCCAGCCAGACGGTAGCGGATCAATTTGATGTTCGGCACCGAATTTTTAGCCAGGAGCGAAAATCAAAGAACGATCCGAGCGTCGATGTCGCGCGGCTGCTGGCGCGGCTGTACGACTTTAATGTCCGCCAGATTGGTTTGGATCACTCGCCGCAAGTCGGGGGAGGCGTGGTAGACGTTTACCTTTGCTTCGGCGGTCAGGCGGGCGGCGAGCAACGGTTTGATGTGGACTACCAACGCAAGAATCCGGTGTCAGGACGGCCGGGCGAGCGAGTCAACACGATCTACATCTATGACTTGGCCAGCTTCAACGATCCGACCGAGAAACTGAGAGAAGTGGCGCACGAGTATGGTCACGCGACGCTGCCACCAGTGGGAGGCTTTCAGCGGCCCGAAGACTGGGCAAATGGATATTTGGGCGAACGAGTGTTTCTTCGCTGGATCCGCAACCAGATGGCTCAGGGCAAATATCTGATTGCGGATGCGATGGGATCTACTTTTGAAGGAGTGGACAGCTACGTGAAAGAGAAGGTGGATCCGTTGGTAACGGCAGCCGTGACCGACGGACCGAAAGGCAAATGGGCTGGACCCGGCAATATGAACGGATTTATGGGCCTGGCGTTGGCGGCCGAGCAGTATCTAGGGGGCAGAGCGATGTCGCGCGGGCTGGTACTGACAGACCCGACGGATGCAAAAGGTTTTGCGCAGGCGATCTCGGATGCGATCCAGGAGCAGCCATCCTGGCGAGTGGCAGTTCCGGCGGAAGATAAGCAGAAATCAGTTTGGCTACCAACGGGAGAGATTGCGGTGGAAGGCGCGACTATCATCGAGAAGTCGGGAATTTGGCGAAAGCTTCGGATTGATGCGACCAGCTATGTGATTCGCACCGTTCGCCCGCCCGGCGGGAAGTAATAGACCATGCCGATGGGTAATGCGCCTCACGTCGTAGTCGGCAGGCCGTTACAATACGCGCATGGTTCAAACCGAAAACCTGAGTAAGGTTTTCCCCGACAAGAAAACAGTCAAGACGGCGGTGAAGGATGTTTCCTTTTCGGCGCGTCCCGGCGAGATATTTGGCCTGCTGGGCGTGAATGGGGCCGGGAAGACGACGACGTTGCGGATGCTTTCCACGGTGATTGCCCCGACCGGTGGGCGCGCCCTGGTAGCGGGATTCGATGTGGTCAAGAGTCCGGCGGACGTGCGACGCTCAATTGGTTTTCTCTCCAACAGCACCGCGCTCTACGGGCGCTTGACGCCACGGGAAACGCTCAACTACTTTGGCAAGCTGTACGGCCTGCGAGACGCCAAGTTGAAGGGGCGGGTGGAATTCGTCATCGAGACCCTGAGACTTCAGGAATTTCTTGACCGACCATGTGATCGATTGAGTACGGGGCAAAAACAGCGGACCAGCATCGGGCGGGCGATTTTGCATGATCCACCTGTGATGTTCTTTGATGAACCGACGGCTGGCTTGGATGTCATCACGAGCCAGACCGTTATGGAATTTATTGAGGGCGCTCGCACCGCCGGCAAAACGGTGATCTTCTCAACTCACATCATGAGCGAGGCCGAGCGGCTGTGCGATCGAATTGCGATTATTGACAATGGTGAACTGCGGTCGGTGGGGACGCTGGCTGATTTGCTGGCGGAGACCCAGGCACCGAATTTGGAACGGGCATTTTTGGGAATGGTGGGATATAAGCCGGAGGTAGAGGTCTTTGCTTGACGTCTTTCGTAAGGAGTTAATGGACATGCTGCGCGATAAACGCGTGCGCAGCGCGGCATTTGTGATGCCGATCTTCCTGATATTCATGATGCTGTTCTTGTTCGGAACGGTGTTGGCAAACGTCGGAAAGCCGAAGGCGACGGTGATCCACTTTGTGGGTTCAGCGAGTAGTCCGGTCTACAAGGCAATCGAAAAGGCCGGATTTAAGATCACGAGCGTGGGTTCGCTGGACAACGCCCGGAAGATGCTGGATGCGGGTTCGGCCCGCGTCGTGGTGGCTCCGCAACCGGAGGTGAATGGAGAGACGGCGGTGAAAATGCTGTTCGATGAATCGGAGCAGATGAGCGTGATCGCGAAGGAGCGGGTGATCGGCGTGGTTGGCGGGATGAACCAAGAAGTGCTGGCGAAGTACCTGACTTCT
>CANFJD010000305.1 GCA_947447315.1 Fimbriimonadaceae bacterium | reverse complement strand
GCAAGGACCAGTAACAAATCCGGTGGCTCCGGCTAGAACAGCCGTGGCTACCCTTGCGAGTGGCGCCTGCTCAACGTTGATCACCCAGTCGAACTTCTCTGCCTCGGGCACCATCGTGCCGTTAGACCAAAATTCAACCGGTTCTCGCCCAAACATGGCAAAGCCAGCATTGATCCGATCGTCGCGATCCCACAGTTCTTTGGTACGGGTTCCCGAAACGTACGTGATGTCCGCCTGCGGGTATTTCTGGCGGATTAATTCAAGCAAAGGAGTAATTACAACGTAATTTCCAATGGCATCATTCGATACGACCGCAATCCGGCCTCGGTCAGGGATGTCCTGGCCCTGATAACGAATCACACCCATAAGGTACCCGTCGGCATTGGAATCAGTGGTTCTCTCTTACCGGCGGATTATAGGTAAATTCTGGGATCGGGATGAGCGTCTTCGTAGGTTTGGATTGCGGAGGATCATCTACCCGGGTGATGGCCACCGATGCCCAAGGCAGCATCCTGTTCCAGGGCCAGTCAGGAGCCGCGAACATCGCAAACACCCCAGAGAGTCGGTTGCGGAGGAGCCTTTCTGCGGCGAGCGCAGGGTGTCCAGCGGCGGATTATGTTTGCGCAGGGATGGCGGGCGTGGTGAACGATTCCACGAAAGAGCGGGCCACTTCCATCCTCCGTGATATCTTTCCCGGTGCGCGAGTGCGGGTGGAGCCGGACTATACAGCCGCCTATTTTGCCTGCCCGGCGGGGACAGACATTTGTGTAATTAGTGGCACGGGATCGTTGGTTTGCTCGCAAGATGACGATGCCAAGCAAATCCATCGGTCCGGTGGCGGTGGCTATTTGATTGGTGATGAAGGTAGCGCTTTTCAATTTGGGCGCGATGCCGTGCGTCATTTTCTCGACTCTCCGTTCAGCGCCTCCGAGTCACTTTCGGCGGCAATTCAGCAGCTTTTTGGAACCTTGGCGCCGGGAGATATCATCGCGGAAATCTACCGTCTGCCGGCCCCGGCGACGATTTTGGCAAAATTGGCGAAGAGTCTGATTACGGACTATCGGGCCGGTGAGCCGTACGCGTTGGCAAGTGTCGATCATCAAATGGAAGCCTTAGCCCGCGTCACGCGAAAACACATCGATCAATTTGCGTTGCAATCGCGCGGCCAACTCAAAATTTGCCTGGCCGGCGGGCTTTGGAAAGGTTCGGGCGAGATTCAATCTGTGTTTGAGCAGAAACTCCGGGGTACTGAACCGGATTTGCTGTTTGTGATTACTCGAATTGAAAAGCCGCCGATCCACGGCGCCCTCACGCTCGCTCACCGGATGGTGAATCCACAATCGTTTTAAACTAATGGGTACAGAATCTCGCAATCCTCGTTCGTTTGGCTTGGACCGCATGTCGGCAGAGCAAATTGTTCGCCTTATGAATGAGGAGGACTTATCGGTAAATCGGGCGCTCCAAGCCGCGGAAATTCCGATAGCTCGTGCCGCCGAAAGAGTTGCCCAAGCTTTTGCAGCCGGTGGTCGGATCGTTTACGTGGGCGCGGGGACTTCTGGCCGAGTGGCCACGATGGACGCCGCCGAGATGCCACCGACGTTTGGTATTGATAGTGATCGCTTTGTTTCGGTTATCGCCGGCGGCAACGCGGCAGGCGTCAACGCCGTGGAAGATGCGGAAGATAGCGTGGGTACCGGGATCGAAGCGCTGAACCATCTGCACCTTACGTCTCAGGATGTGGTCATCGGGATCGCGGCTTCCGGAACAACGCCGTTCGTGGTTTCGGCGGTCGAACATGCCGGCCGGATTGGTTGCTGGACTTGCGGTATCGCCAACAATCGGGGGACGCCCCTTCTGGAAGTGGTTTCGCATCCCATTCTTCTGGACACCGGGCCGGAGGTGCTAACGGGTTCGACGCGCCTAAAGGCCGGCACATCTCAAAAAATGGTGCTGAATCGAATAAGCACCATCGCCATGGTGCTGAGCGGAAAGGTCATCGAAAACCTGATGGTGGACGTTAAAGCCAACAACACAAAGCTCAAAGATCGTTGCGTACGGATTCTGCGAGAATTGGCTCCCGTCACACATGACGAGGCGCTCGAGTTATTGGAGCAAAATTCTTGGAATGTTCGACGGGCGCTTGAGGCCGTCGGAATGGCCGGTCGGAAATGAATTTCGGACCGGCTGCATAAACGGGAGATCAGTTTATGGAAGGGCTAAACGTGATGTCACCGGTCACGGCGCTGACATCAATCAGACCCTGACCATCGCCGAGCCGACCGGTTACGCGCTGCTCAGTGGCGATTTCCTGGTCCAGATTAATTGAGTTCTTCACCGTGCCACGAAGCGTACTCAGGGCAACTCGGGCATTCATTAACGCATTTCCGAACACGCGAGCATCTCCAGAAACGGTGCGAATGTTGAGAGTTCCGTCCACAATGCCAGTGGTGTGGACTTCGACGTCTCCACTCACCGATTCGAGCGATATGACTTTTCCGGTCGATCCAACGACGGTGAGATCGCCGGAAGCCGTTCGCGCGTTAATATTGCCTTCGATGTGACGGAAGGTTACGTTTCCAGATTTGTGCTCAAGCATTAAAGACGGCGTTCGGCTACTGGCAATTTCTACCGAACCGCCATCTGAAGTGATTTCGATGGTGCCATCCAAGCCACTTAAATTGACACTTCCGGACCGACTGATTAGTCGGACAGAACTCAGCGTATCTTTCACGGTAGCATCTCCCGCTTCCAGCTTCAGTTCAACGGGAGTGCCAACGGGAACATTGATCACAAGGTCTAGCATCACTCCCGGTAACTCAGGGTGTCGAATCAGAACCACGTGATCTGATATCTCCGAAGCAAGCGTGAAGTTTGCCGCTTTGGCCTGAGCGTCTTCGGGGGAAGATCCCCGAAAATGGGCAGTTGCGGTAACCGTCGCTTCGTCCGACCCGCCAATGATTTTCACGCTGCCGCTCGGATTATCGATACGCAGAAGCTTTCCCTGAAGATCGGGGAGATCAAATTCAATTTCTTTCTTTTCGCTCGTGGTGAGCCAATCAATGTTGATCTTTCCCTTAGAGATGTCGTCGATTCCCTGCCGGAGAACTTCAACCCCTCGGCGTGCCGTTTCCCTCGCCTTTACGCTGACCTCATC
>CANFJD010000304.1 GCA_947447315.1 Fimbriimonadaceae bacterium | reverse complement strand
TGTAGCAGCCTTTGTTGTAGCTAATGTGGCGCTGAACAAATGCTTGGCCCATTTCGGGCGGCAGCGTTTTGTGGTTCATGTCCTGACCGTACCGGGGAACGCCGGCTTCAATGCGGGCAACTTCGTACGCTTCCGGGGCGATTTCGGCAAATGCCTCGCGCAGGGTCTTTATCGCCTTCCGCTTGGTGGAGGGAATGAGGATGTCCCAGCCGCCGAGACCAGTACGGTTGCTTCGAAGGACTTTCACCTCGGCTCCTTCTAGCTCACTTACGCCGGAATCGAGCTTTGGCAAATCCACAAATTCGGTGAGGCGTGAACTTGCTTGCGGGCCTTGGATGCTAATGAGTTTGTAGGCTTTGCTGACATCCTCGGCGACGACGTCCTCCATGATCACCATTTGCACAGCGCGGTTAAGAACCGCAGGTGCCGTCTGCGTATCCGTCATCAAAATCGTTTGATCGGGAAGCATCCACGCGTCGGTCGCGGCCACGAGCTGACCGGAAGATTCGCAAAAACAGAAGGAGGTGGAGTTACCGATTTCAAAATTGCGAAGATTATTCGTGACCTGGCCTTGCAGCCAGCCTTTTCGGTCATCTCCCGTAAAGTTGATAATGGCAAGGTGATTGGGTTCGAATCGTCCGCAGGATTCTCGCAGGCGGTCGTAGTCGGAAACAACCTTTTCGGTCACATGATTGAGAAGATCGGACATGGAACGTGCTCGTTAGCGACATCGGTCATGGGAATTTCGGCGGCCTTGCCGGAGATTCTTATCGCCTCTCGTATTATGATGCATCGCCGGGGCCGTTCTTACGGTGGTCGTTTTTAAGATGAGGCAAACGTAGATGCGGACGGACAAGTAATGGAGTGGTTTTGGGGAATTGCCGCTGGACTATTCATATTCGGCGGGGTGACGAAGTCCAGCTTCGAGGGCGCCGCGGCGCGCGATATTCAATCTCGCCTCACGATGCGCTCGGATGGAGCGGCGATGGAAGTGAAGGTAACGACGCGCCCGAACCTGCGAACGGTGGCCGGGTACTTGCCAAGCGCAACCATTTCGGCGCGAAGATTTGCGGCCGATGGCTTGCCTCTCTTTGCCGAGCCGGATCGGTCACGGAGAGGGAAATTGGACCGGTTGTCACTAAAGCTGGAAGATTTTGATCTGCGGGGGCTTCGAGTCGCGAAGCTGTCGGCGCTCATTCCTGATTGCCGGTTCGACCTGGACTTAGCGTTGAGACAACGAAAGATTCGGCTATCGCAAACCGGTGAGGGCACCGGGGAAGTGCAAATCGTGGCAGAAAGCTTGGAAAAATTTGTGCTGCAAAAATATCCGCTGTTGAAGACATGCCGGATGAATTTGGAAAACGACCGGGTGACGTTGACTGGTGAAGGGCGGGTGGGGAATACGCCGCTTCGATTTGTGATTGAGGGATCGGTGGAGAGTGCGGATGGCCGAAGCTTGCGCATCACGCGTGCATCGGCATCCATTAACGAGGTGCCGTCAACTTCAGGAGCCGCGGCGTCCCTTGCGAATTCGATTAACCCGATTTTGCACCTCGATCGGGATCTGGGAATGTACGGCTCGGTGGATATCAAGGGCATTTCCTTACGCGGCGGACGGCTGATTGTGGCCGTCAAGACACGGATACCGGCCGAGCCCCGCTGGGTAATTTCGCACTGGCGTTTCCGGTGAAACCTCCTTCCTCGGATTTACTCTGTCGGGTACGGTGGCAACCGGTAGAATCTTCTACGGTACTTCGCCCGTCATACGGGGGAGCTTCACCAATTCACGAATCGTAACGGTTCGATACGACTTCACGGAAAGTGAAGATTGGAAAAGGCTAAGAATCATGGTTTCATGTCGTCAATGCGCAACTCTTAACACGCTGGATAGCGCTTACTGCCGAAAGTGCGGCGTGGCTCTGCCCGCCGAAGACGTGACCGAGGCCCAGGCCAAACTCGATAGCCTGGTGGCGAAAGGTTTTACATCGTTCAACGAGGGTCGGACCGATGAGGCTCTGGCAATCGCCGAAAACGCTCTGGATTCTAATCCCACCATGGTTTTGGCGCTATCGCTTGCGTCCGACGTGTTTGTTCGCCGGGGCGATTTGGCCACCGCGCTGGACTACGCGGATAAGGTTGTGGAACTGAACCCGGACAGCGATTTGGACCGGATTCGACGTAACCAGCTGCGAACGCGCATTCAGTCTGAGATTCGCGTGGCCGAACCAGACCGTCGTAGCGCAATGGTGGCGGCGGTCGCCGCGGTTGTATTGGTAGGGTGCATCGGGGCCATTGGCGCGAAGTTTTTGAGTCAGCCAAAAGCGGAAGATAAGACCGGCGTGGTGGCAAATCTGACCCCAAGCCAGAACTTGGTGAACCCGACGGGCACCCTCGGGGCGGCGAATTCAAATCCGACCACCGGATCGACGCCGGCGGCGGGCGGAACCGGAGTTGGCAACGGCACTCCCAGCAACATCCAAAACACGGGGGGTGGTGACACCGGGAATGAGAATCGTGGGGACGAAACTACAAATTCTGGATACTCCGATCGACGCCGGAATGATGGGAATCAGAGTTTTCCGTTGTCACGCTTTAATGGCGATTCGTTACCGGCAGTCGGATCCACAACCGTTACGCCGCTTCGTCCCAATGTGCCCGAAGGCGGAAGTGTGGACCCGCAGCCACAGCCAGAAACGAATCCCACTTCTGAGGCAAACAAGATAAAGACGGACCCCGGCAAAACCACAGAGAAGGGACTCTCCGTGCCTCCGGAGCCGGAACCAGATCCGGGCCAAATTACGATCTCGGTGCGGCGACCCGGCACGTCTTCGCCGCGGGTGAATAACACCGCTGGTGGCACGGTGCCGGTCACGGGCGCAGAACCCATCTCTGGTGCGGGAGTGCAGGCTTTGCTGAGATCGGCGTCTCAACAGTTTCAGGCTGGAAACTTGACGGCTTCAGCCACCAGTTATGAACGTGCCTTGGCGAATGGAGCAGACCCCATCTCCACCAATCAAAGGCTGGGAATGGTTTACGAGCGCTTGGGGCGAAATGGCGAGGCGATTAATGCCTATAACCGGGTGATTCAGGCGGCCCAAACGGTGTTGGGCTCGGGATCTGGTAACTCCTCCCGCATTCAGAACGCATTGGATACGGCTAAGCAGGCCGTCCGCGCTCTCGGA
>CANFJD010000303.1 GCA_947447315.1 Fimbriimonadaceae bacterium | reverse complement strand
TGGCGAAATTCCTCTTGCCCGGTTCGACGGAATCCTGATTGAGCAAGTGCTGGTTAACCTTTTAGAAAATGCAGCACGCCATGGCGATTCCATGCAGACGGTAAAGATCTCGGTTCATTCCGCGGCGAGCACGATATTTATTGATGTGTTGAATCACGGGTCGACGGTATCTCCCGGCGACCTCACCCGAATATTTGAGAAATTCCACCGGACTGGCACCGAAGGCTTTGGCCTCGGGCTAGCGATCTGTCGCGCCATCATTCGTGCTCACGGAGGAAGGATCTGGGCCGAAAACCGACCGCCAGACGGTATCGTATTTAGGATCGAACTGCCGGTCAGCTAATCGAGCCGGAATGAGCCTGACGTACCTAATCATCGACGATGAGCTCGCCATCCGTAAGCTGCTCGTCGCCGGGCTAACCGAACCCGACGTTCGCACGATCGAGGCGGAAAATGGGGAAGATGGTCTGCGCTTGGCGGCCCGGTCGGCCCCCGACCTAATCCTCCTCGACCTCGGCTTACCGGATATGGACGGCACCGACCTCATCGTGCGACTACGCGAATGGAGCCAGATTCCAGTCATCGTCTTGTCGGCGAGGGGGCAGGAATCCGACAAGGTACGCGCCTTGGATTTAGGCGCGGATGACTATCTGATGAAGCCGTTCTCGATGAACGAATTATTGGCTCGCGTTCGGGTGGCTCTTCGGCATCGTCGGGCCGCCGAGACTCTCGAAACGGTGTATGAAAGTCGCGGGCTGAGAGTAGATTTTGAGCGACGGACCGTTTACCGCGACGAGCAGGAAATCCGGCTGACCCCGGTGGAGTTTCGTCTCCTCTCGATGCTCGTGAAGAACGCGGGAAAAGTTGTGACGCAACGGCAGTTGCTCCGCGATGGTTGGGGGCCGGAGTTTGAAGATGCCACCCACACCCTTCGAGTTCACATGGCAAATCTGAGGCATAAGATCGAGCCAAATTCCACCCGACCGATTTTTGTCCGTACCGAAACCGGCGTGGGATACCGGTGGCTCACCGGGGAGTAGCGTGATAACATGAGGGGGTGAAGACCCTTCTGGTTTCCTCCGCGTTGTTATTGAGTGCGCTGTCTATGGCGCAGGTTCCCAATGTCACCAAGTTTCGTCTCACCGCTGGCTACGGTTGGAGCGGCAATTTTGATGACAAGAACGGAAACAGCGTTACCGTTCAGGGGCCGGTTCTCAGCTTGGAGTATCCGCTGGTCAGCGCATTCCGGTTTGACTCGGCACTGGGCGTTTCTTGGTTCGGCGGCGGTCGGTTGCGATCGGGCGGGGATGCCGATGCGGACGTATGGCGATTTACGGCGTTGGCTCGCACAGAAATCCCTGGTACTGGCTTCTTTGCAAAGGGTGGGCTGGGATATTCGGTCTTAAAGGGGCGTGGAAATGTGGGTGACGATAAGGGAGCGATCCTTCAACTCGGAGTAGAAATTCCGATCGCGAAGGGTTATGCCCAACGTGTAGTGCCCCAAATCGACGTGTATTACGTCGCAGGCAAGTCGGGCTTGAGTGGATTTGTGATCGGCCTGACCGGTAGCTTCTAGTTCAATATTCCGCCGGTCATCCAGAGCGGAATTACTTCGATTTTCGGATTCACTTTTGCTACCGCCGATTCAAAATCGGCGGTAGCCCCGTTCACTAGAAACACCAACCGGGTTTCTCCCTCCCCACCTACCACCTGGGTCGAGTGGGCGATCAGGGCGTTCCGCTCCGCTTTTGCGTCGGTGGATTTTGGTACAAGCACCAAGCGGAACTCAGCGATTTTGTCCGGATCCACCGGCTGGTTGTTAAATCGGTTTGCTTCTACGTTGCAGGCTTCAACCGATACCGTCATGATGCCCGCCTTAACATAGGGGTCGTTTGTGAAGAATCCTTGGATTTCCTCGCGAGTCGCTGCCTTCAACACGAGAATTCCGCGACGCTGCTGAGTGGGGTCTGCCAGCGGCCCGGCGGCGAGCAGGAGGCCCTCACCGTGGAGTCGCTTTAGGTTTCCGATGTGATCGGTCTGCATTTGCTCAAGCACGGCTTGATTAGTAGGTCGGGGACCGCTTCCCCGCATGAAAAAGCCAAAGTAAATCGTCGGTTTCACCATCAGAATCAAGCCTAGCGCAGCTAGCATTTTCGAAGCATATTCAATCTACATGCGGAAAATGCCAAAACTAGTATTTGTGGTTGGTCCTTGACGCACGGCCGAAAGAGCCAACGCAAGCACCCGACGCGTATCCGACGGATGAATAATGCCATCGTCCCAAAGCCGTGCGGTGGCGTAGTAGGCACTTCCTTCCTCCGAATATTTCGCTAAGGTGGGCGCCTTAAAGGCCTCTTCCTCGTCTGGCGTCATGCTTTGTCCCTTGGTCGCCAACTGATCGCGCTTAACCGTGAGCAGCACGTTCGCGGCTTGCTCGCCGCCCATGACGGAGATTCGAGAGCTCGGCCAGGCGAAGAGGAACCGGGGCTGGAACGCGCGCCCGCACATGCCGTAATTGCCAGCGCCAAAGCTTCCGCCGACCAGGACCGTAATCTTGGGCACGGTGGCCGTACTCACCGCGGTTACCAGCTTCGCTCCGTTCTTGGCAATGCCTTCGTTTTCATACTTGCGACCCACCATGAATCCGCTGATGTTCTGCAGGAACAGCAATGGAATTTCGCGCGATTGACAGAGTTCGATGAAATGCGCTCCCTTCAATGCGCTTTCGGAGAAGAGAATCCCGTCGTTGGCCAGGATGCCGACCCGCATTCCGTTGATCCGCGCGAAAGCGCAGATGAGGGTGGTGCCGTATCGAGGCTTGAATTCGTGAAGGGATGCGGCGTCGACGATCCCATCGATGACCTCTCGCATTGGGAACGCGACTTTAGAGTCGGTCGGGATGCGGTCCAAGATTGATTCAATCGTATGCGCCGGATCGACCGGTTCGAGATCTTCATCCTGACTGAGTGACGGCAAGGGAAGAGTGCGGAAAATGGACCGGACAATCTCCAGAGCGTGCCCATCGTCCTCGGCCAGGTGATCAGCCACGCCGCTGAGTCGCGTATGAACATCTCCTCCGCCGAGGTCCTCGGCGGTCACTTCTTCGCCCGTGGCCGCTTTCACCAGGGGCGGACCGCCCAAGAAAATTGTGCCTTGATCCTGGACGATCACCGCCTCGTCACTCATGGCGGGCAC
>CANFJD010000302.1 GCA_947447315.1 Fimbriimonadaceae bacterium | reverse complement strand
CCGTGAGCATCTGGACGAAGAGTGGGAGATGTGCGTAAAAATGGCCCTCATCGCCAGGGACTTGATGGTTGGCAACCCAAAGCTTGCCGAGAAATTCCCGGAGCAGGCACTAGGGCATAACGCCATTGCCGGCGGATTCCAGGGTCAGCGACAGTGGACCGATTACTTCCCGAACGGTGACTTCCTCGAAGCCATTCTTTGTTCGTCATTCGACTGGAACGGGATTCGGCAGCCATTCGTCGTCGCCACGGAAAACGACGCCCTGAACGGCGCATCGATGCTGTTTGGTCACCTACTCACCGGCACCGCCCAGTTGTTTAGCGATGTACGCACATACTGGTCCCCCGATGCTGTGGAGCGAATCACCGGTTGGCGTCCGGAGGCCGGATTCCTGCACCTGATCAACTCGGGCCCAAGTGCGCTGGACTGGACCGGTCACGCACTTAAACCGTGGACTGAGATCACGGCAGAGGATGCGTCCGCCAGCATTGCCGCCACGGAGTGGTGCCCCAGCATTAGCGAATACTTCCCCGGCGGTGGATGGTCTACCGATTTCACCACGACCGGCGGTCATCCGGTGACCATGTTCCGGATCAACCAAGTTGCCGGACTCGGGCCGGTGCTACAAATTGCCGAGGGCCACACGATCGAATTGCCGGAAGCAGTTCACCAGGCGTTGGACGAGCGGACAAATCCCAGTTGGCCTACCACCTGGTTCGTTCCCCGGCTCACCGGTCAAGGCGCTTTCCGAAGTGCGTACGACCTCATGTCGCACTGGGGTGCCAACCACGGGGCGATTTCGATCGGTCACATTGGGGCCGACCTCGTGACGCTGGCCGCCATGCTTCGAATCCCGGTGGACCTCCATAATTTGGACGACGAAGCATTATTCCGCCCCACCACCTGGCACCGCTTCGGTTCGGGACTCGATCCGGTCGGCGCCGACTACCGAGCCTGCGCCCACTTCGGTCCGCTCTACGGTTAGAAAAGTAGCCCGCACACGTCGTGTGCGGGCTACATTAACCCTAGCTGCAACCGAATTTCCTCGGGGATTCGGTCGATCGTGAACGGTGGGTCCCACGTGAGTTCTAGGCTCACATTCCTGACCCCCGGCGTTTGACGGGCGGCGCCTTGTACTTCTCCCGGCAGTGTTCCCGCCACCGGGCAACTGGGTGACGTGAGCGTCATCAAAATATGAACGTCGCGATTCTCTTGAACCTGAATATCGTAAATCAGCCCGAGGTCGTACACATTGACCGGCAATTCCGGGTCGTAGACGGTCCGGATGTATTCCGCGACCTCATTGGAGAGCAAGGAGCGCTGGAGCGGATTGAGCGGCGGCAACTCTTCCTTTAACACCGGGACGGGTTCGGGCATGATCAAAGTTTACTGCCCTCCCCCCGGTCGGTCCTGATTCTCGTTACTTTTCCAGACTGGCGTAGGCCGCCATCGCCACTTCGGCCGCCTTCAATCCGTCTTCCATCGACGTCTTGGCGGGGCGATTTTCTTTGATTGCGTTCAGGAATTCTTCCGTCATCAACGCGTCCATATTCGAACCGTAGCCGGCGACGGTGTGCCCCGCCTTTGAATACCGTTGGATTTCCTGGCCAAACATGTCCATCTCGATCACACCGTTTTCACCCACCACGGTCATCGTTACATCGCCCCACGTCTTATAGCCATCAGGACGCGACCACGAGGAATCCAGGGTCGCAAAAATGCCGGAGGGAAAGTCGAGCGTCAGCATCGCGATATCTTCCCAATCCTTCTGGTACATACCGTTGCCAACTTGCGCGTGCACCTGGCTCGGCACCTCGCCCAGTAGATCCATCAGCAGGTCGGCAACGTGAACCGTGTGGTCGATCATGGCGCCGCCGCCGCTCAGCTCGGGCTCGGTGAACCATCCCCAAGGACAAGACCCACGATTCGTGGTCGCGAGCGCCTTGATCGGAGCGATCTTATCGATACTGGCCTTCAACTTATCGTAACTGGGAGAATATCGGCAGGGGAAGGCGGTCATAAAGACTCGGTCCTTGCCGGAAATTGCTTTGCGAATCTGCGCCGCTTCCTCGGGGGTAGTAGCAATCGGCTTTTCGCAAAGGATGTGGACATTGGCGGCCGCCGCCGCGGCAATGTCTTCGGCGTGCAGCTTGTTGGGGCTACCGATCAACACCGCGTCCACTTGTGACAACAGTTCCGCCCGGTCGGCGAAAAACTGGGTCTGGTTCTTTTCGGCGAACGATTGGCCCCGTTCGGCATCCGGGTCCCAAATGCCTACCACTTGGGTATCGGACCGGTGGCGAATGGTGGCCACGAAGCCATACGTGTGCATGTGGGCACAAGACAAAATCCCGACGCGGATCGGCATGTTTCTATTATGGATCGGTGAGACCTGCGGATTTGAGAGTCCAGCCGAATGAAATCTATGCTCCATAGTCCTCCGCAGTAAGATAGGTCCATGGCTTCGCTTGCGAATACGAAATTGGCTCAGGTGGCGTTTGTGGTGCGAGAGATTGAACCGGCGATGGCGCGGTGGGCGGCCTTGCTGGGGCAACCGATTCCCAATATCATCGTCACCGAACCGGGCGATAAGGTCAACCAGATTTACCGTGGCAAACCCAGCGTCGGGCAGTGCAAGCTGGCCTTTTTCGACCTAGGCGGAGTGCAGCTCGAACTCATCGAGCCCATTGGCGACGAGACCGCCTGGTTCGAAGGGCTGGACAAGAACGGCGAGCGGTTCCACCACCTGGCGTTTTGGACCGAAGACATGGACGCCGCCACCAGCGCTTTGGCGGTGCACGGCGTGGACCCCGTTCACCGCGGGGACATGGGCGAAGGACAATATGTGTACTTCGACGCTGACGTCCCATTCGGTACGTTCTTTGAACTCCTTCAGCATAAGCGATGATCCGCAATGCCACCATCGAAGATTGTCCTCGCATCAGTGAGATCTACAACGAAGCGGTACGAACTTCCACGGCGTCATTCGCGCTGGTGGAGGAATCCCTAGCGGACCGAGAAGCTTGGTTTGCCCAACACGGTCCGGAGCATCCGGTCTTTGTGGCAGAGGTTGATGGCGAAGTGGCGGGCTGGGCGAGTATTTCCCGCTACCAACTGCGCGGTGGCTACCGGTTCACGGTCGAAAGCTCCATCTATATTGCCAGCGCGTACCACCGGCGGGGCATCGGTCTGGCGCT
>CANFJD010000301.1 GCA_947447315.1 Fimbriimonadaceae bacterium | reverse complement strand
CGCCGCATTCCGCCAGTGGCGTCAGGAGCGGAATGAAGAGGAAAAGAAAAAGCAACAGCAGAACCGACGCTTGGCCGCGAAAAGTGCGGGCCGCCGGGAGGGAGTGTGAGCGATGACGAAGCGAGTTTGGGTTGGAAACAGTACACGGGGATTCAAATGGATTCGCGAAAAATCCGGGCGGGCAACCTGTTTGTTTGTTGGCCGGGGCTAAGTCGGGATTCGCACGAATTTTTAGCAGATGCCCAGGCTAACGGTGCTACCGGAGCGGTGGTGTACACGAAGGAAGGGGCGGACCAGGCGATAACGCTGGGAATGGCGGTGCACGAGTGGGATCGCGACACATATTCGGAGCGCGCGTGGAGGATGTGCGATGCGTTTTTTCATCATCCCACCCGGTCGATGAAAGCGGTGGGGATTACCGGCACCAATGGCAAAACGACCACGGCATGGATTACGCGTGACGCGCTGGCTACGCTGGGGTATCGGGCGGCGTATTTGGGAACGCTTGGGTTTCAGTACCCCGGGTTTTCGCAGGAGCTACCGAACACGACGCCTTTCGTAATTGACCTCTACAATCTGTTAAACGACGCGCGGTCGGCGGGAGTCAACGCGTTGGTAATGGAGGTTTCGTCGCATGCCCTAGCGCAGAAAAGGGCGGACGGGTTGGAATTTGATGTTACGGCGTTTCTGAATTTAACGCAGGACCACCTCGATTTCCACGGAACCCTGACCGACTATGCCGCCGCCAAGCACCGGCTCTTTACTGATCTGCGGGCGGAATCGACCAAGGAAATGACGGCGGTTTTTAACCTGGATGATCCGATAGGACGTGAGTGGCAGGAAGAATTCTCGGGCAAGACTCATTCGTTTGCTCAAACCGATTCGGGAGCGAGTCTGCGCGGCACTCCGGAGAAGGTTGGCTTGGATTCGATCACATTGACACTTCAGGAGTCGGGAACCCAGGGGAGGGCGAAGATTCCGCTCGGGGGGAGCTATAACGTCGAGAACTCACTGGCGGCGACGGCAATTTTGCGGGCGCTGGGGGTGGATCTGTCCGATGCGGCACGGGCGATGGAGACGGTGCGACCGGTGCCGGGACGGTTTGAACCAGTGATGAACGACCGCGGGATCAAGGTGATCGTGGACTACGCGCACACACCCGACGCGGTCACAAAATTGTTGACGGCGATTCGACCGCTGACAGGCGGCAAGGTGATCACGGTGTTTGGTTGCGGTGGTGACCGCGACCGGGCAAAGCGGCCATTGATGGCGCAGGCGGCGTCGGAGCAGTCGGATTACGTTTTCGCGACTTCGGATAACCCGCGAACGGAGAATCCGGTGGCGATTTTAGAGGATGTTCGGTCGGGTTTAGATGGAGCGTTTGAATTGATCGTCGATCGAGCGGAGGCGATTCGGGCGGCGGTAAGGTTGGCGAAGCCGGGAGATACCGTGGTGATTGCGGGGAAAGGGCATGAGAATTACCAGATTGTGGGAAGGACGAAGAATCACTTCGACGATCGAGAAGTTGCGCGGGAGGCATTGAAATGATGACGGCGGGGCAATTGAGTGATTGGTTGGGAGGGGAACTCCATGCGCCGGCTGGCCTGGCTATATCTGGGTTAGTGACGGATTCACGCGAAATCGCGCCCGGGAGGGCATTCATCGCCATAAAGGGCGATCGGGTGGACGGGCACGATTTTGTGGTTGGAGCCGATCTGGCGATTACGGAGCGACCGGTGGATGGACCGCATATTCGCGTGGACAATGTAGTTGAGGCGCTCGCACGGATGGCGCGGACGATTCGGGAAGGCTTTGCCGGACCGGTAATTGGAATTACCGGTTCGGTCGGAAAAACCACGACCAAGGAATTTGTGGCGGCGGCTTTGGGCTCGTTGGGGCCCATATTAAAAACCGAAGGCAACCGAAATACCGAATTTACGGGGCCGTTGCTTTGGACGGAGTTACGACCGGATACCGCGGCGGTGGTGGCGGAGATGGGGATGCGGGGATTTGGCCAGATCGCGCACTTGGCAAATTTTCACCGACCGAATGTCGGGATCATCACCAATATTGGGGTTTCGCACGTGGAATTGGTGGGCTCGCGGGAGGGGATCATGCGGGCGAAATCGGAGCTGCTGGAGGCGTTGCCCAGCGGAGCGCCCGCATTACTCTGGGCGGAAGACGATTTCCTCTCGGATTTGGTGAAGCGGGCACGGGGACCAGTGCTGACGTTTGGAACTTCGGCGGGGGCGATGGTGCGGGTGCGCAACATGGAAGCGGACGGTTGGACGCACACCACGGTCGAGGGTGAACTCGACGGTCTCCCGTGGCGCGCCCGGGTGCCGGGTCAAGGGCGTCCGGTGGCGTTAGCCGCGGCGGTGGCCGTGGGGACCGCTTATCTGTGCGGCATCAATCCGGGGGATGCAATTACGGAGTTGCAGCGGGTACAGTTGCCGCCCTTGCGAATGGAGGTACGGGAGTTGGACGGGGTTACGTACCTGGTGGATGCGTATAACGCAAGTCCGCCCAGCACGATGGCGGCCTTGGAATCGCTCTATCGAGGACCGGGAACAAGGAAATTTGCGGTTCTGGGGGAGATGCGCGAGCTGGGAGATTTGACCGAGGAAGGTCACCGGCAAGTAGGCCGTATGTTGCGACTGACGGGGTTGGATGCGGTCTGCGTGATTGGCCCCTCGATGCCCTGGCTGCAGGAGGAGTATCCAGCCGCGCAGTTGGTTTCGGATCTGGAAAGCGTACGAGAGTTTCTGCGGGCGATGGAGCCAGGGGATACGGTCTTGATCAAGGGATCGAGGGCGCTGGAGTTGGAGAAAGCGCTTCCATGACGAACTGGGCCGAGATCGGTAAATCTTTCGGCATCGGCGCGCTGATTGCCAGCGTGCTGGCGTACCCAACGTGGCTGCTGATCCACAAGATGCGGGCTAGGCAGACGGTTTCGCAGTACGTTGCCGAACACGCCCACAAGCAGGGCACGCCGACCATGGGCGGGCTGATGATACTGGCGGGATTCACCGGCTACTTGTTGGCGGTCGGCGCGCGGTGGGAGCTGATCGCCTTCACGGTGGCGTTCGCGTTTATCGGGTTCTTTGATGATTACGTGGTGCCGAGAATGTTCCCCGGAAAGCGAGGGCTGGGCTGGGGGCAGAAGTTGGTTCTGCAAACGGTTATTTCGGCGGTCAGCATGGCGCTTTTATCTCGAGACCCGGTGGTGAT
>CANFJD010000300.1 GCA_947447315.1 Fimbriimonadaceae bacterium | reverse complement strand
CTCTACATCCTCATCCCGACCGCCAACCTGGATCACAACTGGACCGACGCCGATGAGGCCACCCTCACCGAACGAGCCTACGCCAAGCTGGAAGCCGAAACCTCATTCCGTCGCGAGAACATCCGCGCGGTGAAGTCCACGTCGCCAAGGGACTGGAATTCGGAACTGAATCTGGATAAGGGCAGCGCCTTCGGTCTGAGTCACGATCTCCTCCAAAGCGTCTGTTTCCGCCCTTCCAATCGAAAGGACGGAATCTATTACGTTGGCGCCAGTACCACGCCGGGCAACGGCTTACCGATGGTCCTCATCGGGGCCGAACTCGTAGAAGACCGCCTGAAATCCGACGGTCTTCTGTAAAGGGCGTCGCTTAGCGAACAACCAGGCCAGTCACGGTCTTGGGGAGACCATAAACGTTGCTCTGCGGCACCAAGCGGCCGTTACCCTGCACGGCGAACTTGAACACTCCGCCCTTACCGGGAGCCAGCGAGAACAGGTGACCGTCGCGATCCGTATTCAGGTCCGTTACGGCAAATCCCTTCGGAACCCGGGCCGAAACGCCATCGCGGGCCAGCAGATCCAGGGTGCCGTCGCTGTAGACGCGGTATCCGGTGATGGTGTCACTGCCACCGGCATTTCCCGCGTAGGCATACTTGCCGTCGCGGGTAACGGTCACCCAGCAAGCGGCGGTCTGGTGGGTTGGGTAGCTTGCCGCGACGGTGAAAGCGGTGCCGTCATCGTCGGTAAGGTAGCTGCTCACCGCACTTCCGCCCGGCGCTCCGCCGAACGCTTCGGACACGATCAACTTGCCGCGTCGACCAAAGTCGAACCCAAACGGCGTCGTTCCTGCACTCGGAACCCAGCTCGGCGGCGATGCCATTCCGGCTCCGTCGACTTGGTAGTAAGTGATCCGGTTTAGGTTCTTTTCGGTTACGTACAACGTATCGCCTTCCGGATTGAAGCTGATCTGACCCGGGGCTGCACCGGTGGCACTCAGCGGTCGCGCCGAGTTCGGGATGGGCTGAAGCGTGCCATTCGGGGAGATTCGGAAACCCGAAATATTGCCTTCGCCGCCCGCATTAACCACGAAGACAACATCTTCCCGAACCGCGACGCTAACCGGTCGGACGCCTCCGCTGGGCGTCTTGCCGATGAATCGGGGTCCGGAATCGCCGAGGGCAAAGGTGGAGACGTCATTGCTGCCGGCGTTCACTACGTACAGGAACCGTCCGTCTCGGCTGATGTTGAGTGCGTACTGAACGCCGAGGCCAGCCCCGGTTCCGGCTCCACCAGTGGCGAAGAACTGCGGCTTAGCGAGAGAGCCGTCGAAATTGGTGCGAATCTCGGCAATCCGGTTCTGTCCGGCTTCGTTAGTCTGGGTGTAAATCTGAGCGGCGGAAATGGCTGAAACCGATGCGGCAAGGGCGAGCGTGAGGAATTTGATGGTGTTCATGGGACTTCGTCGTCGCGCTTTTCATGGCGACAATCTCGTAAGTCCGGACTTCCAGTTTTTGTTTCAAGTTTCTTTGTTCGGGCCTAATCACGGGTCGGGGATGGTGCGGAGTCTGGCCTAGAATGAGTTTATGATTTTGGTACTAATTGTCAATTAGGAGACCGGCGGGACGCCGGGGTTACGGTGGCGCGTAGGCGAACCCCGGCAAGATGCCGGGGTTACTCGCCAACGTCTTCGGCGTTCGGTGGACGTTTTAGGTACGCCTCGATGAAGCCGTAGATGTCGCCGTCCATGACGCCCAGGACGTTGGCCGTCTCGTGACCGGTGCGCAGGTCCTTCACCATGGTGTACGGTTGCATCACGTAACTACGGATTTGCCGTCCCCATGCGGCCGGACCGCCGTCGCCCTTCAGCGAACTGCGTTCTTCATCGGTAGCCGCCTTCTCGAGTTCTTTCAGTTTGCCCAGTAGGGTCGCCATTGCCGTGGCGCGGTTCTTATGCTGGCTCCGCTCATTCTGGCAACTCACCACAATGCCGGTCGGCAGGTGCGTGATACGAACGGCCGATTCAGTCTTGTTGACGTGCTGACCACCGGCGCCGCCTGCGCGAAGGGTTTCCACCTTCAAGTCCTGAGGATCAATTTCCACTTCGCTCTCTTCAATGACGGGCAGAACCTCGACCTTGGCGAAACTAGTGTGACGGCGAGCATTGCTGTCGAACGGCGAAATGCGAACCAGGCGATGAACGCCAGCCTCCGCCTTTAAAAAGCCGTAGGCATTCTCGCCGGAAATCGCGAACTGAACGGTGCGGTAGCCGACCACGTCGCCGGGAGTTTCATTCAGAATCTCGACTTTGTAGCCGCTCCGCTCGGCATAGCGGGTGTACATGCGGGCCAGAATGCTGGCCCAGTCGCACGCCTCGGAACCGCCCGCACCGGCGTTGATTTCCAGTAGGCAGTCGCGACCGTCATACTCGCCGTTTAGCAGCGTACGGAGTTCGTACGAATCTAGCCGAGCCAAGAGGTCTAGGGCCATGGCATCGGCTTCGCGCTCGGTCTCCTCATCGGGGTCTAGGCGCAACATGTCGTTCAGCTCCTGAACGTCGTCCAGGGCCTTCGTGAATTCGTGATAAGGATTTACAATGTTTTTCAGGCGCGATAATTCACGCTGAAATTTGTTGGCGGCGTCGGCATCGTTCCAAAAATCGGGCTGGGCGGAACGAGCTTCTAATTCTTCGATCTGTCGGAGCAGGCGAGGCAGGTCAAAGATGCCCCCTAATAGCGTCCAGGCGAGCCCTCGCCCCGGACAGCGCTTCCTGCTGGTCAAAAGTCAGCACGGCATAAGGTACCCGTTTAGTCCGATTCAGTCTCGGGCGTTAGCCCGGTTGCGTGACGGGGCAGAACGATCAGACTCAGGGTGATGACGGTCAGCACATAACCAATGGGCACAATCCAAATGAGGTCGCGGCTGAAAACCGGCATTGGAAACTGACGTGAATCGCCAGCGGTGAATAGGTTCTGAATCCGGACCAACAAGAAAATCGCCGTAGTCAGCGCCGCCGCAACCCAACCGCATGCCCCCGGAACGGCAAAACGTCGGCTGGAGACGATGCCAAACACGGTGGTCGGAACGAAGCCCAGGCCCATGGCTCTCAGAAATCCCGCCGAAGTCCACAGATCATCGGCGAATATGAACGGCCAAATACTCAGGCAATAACACACCAGTGACGTCGTGATGAACGACGCGCAGCCCCCCATCAGTTGGCGGTCTTGAACGTCGGCCTCGGTCCTCATGGGTTATCCCG
>CANFJD010000299.1 GCA_947447315.1 Fimbriimonadaceae bacterium | reverse complement strand
GTTACCAGTTGGATACCGGGATTGATCCTACACGTGATGCAGCACTCTTTGATACCGCAGCCAATTTAGGGCGAGAGACAATTCTGAAACTGCGCGGAGAAATTGCGAACGCTCATCGGGATGTCCGCGATGTCACCATTCCCCGCATTTGGCTGGAGGCGGAGCTTATTCGAATCAGCTCGGCGATGAATGCGGTGCCTGCGGCGCCACCCATTTCACAGGTACCGGTTCCTACGGTTCGACCGAACCTACCGACCAAGCCAGCTATAGAACCGGCCACTCCCGCGGCTCAAACCCCGGCCGTTGCTCCAGTCCAGCCAATTGGCAAACCCCCGACGGAAGTGCCAGCGGTAGAGGCGGAGGCCGCTAAGGTCACGGAAGCGACGGAGGATGCCAGTCATGAACCGTTGGACCCTTGGCAGAAGGTACTGGCGGCAATCCCAGACGCTGCAAAAGCTCACCGAGTGAAATTACAGAACAGCCGCCTTTTGAATGACGGGGGTAGCTATCTACAAATCGAGCTGGCGTTGCCTTTCCACTTGGATTGGTTCAAAGAGAAGCCTGCCCGAGTCGGGTATTTGGCAGATATTGCGAAGACCACCCTGAAACGTGAGGTTCGCATTGACCTTGAGGCGGGACGCCGATCGGCATCTGCTAGCATCGATGATGGCGCGGTAGAATTACCCGTTGAAGGGAAACGTCTGGAGCAGCTTGCCCGTGAAATTTTCGGCTTAGACCCGCCCCGAGACGAATCAAGAGACGACAATGAAACTTCCTAAGAATTTCGGTCCCCAAGGCTTTGGCGGCATGATGAAACAGATGCAGGACGCCATGGCCAAGGCGCAAAGCCTGGAAGAAGAGCTGGCCAACGAGCGAATCGGGATTGATAAGGGTCCTGTGAAGGCGCTTTTCGACGGCACCGGAAACATTCTTTCGATCAAGATCGATCCTTCGATCGTTGACCCCGAGGATGTAGACGCACTAGAAGACATCATTGTGGGGGCGGTCCGTAGCGGATTTGAGGCGGCCACTAATCTGCGCGAGAGTCGAGTGAAGGGAATTCTGCCGAACGTTCCCGACCTTGGCATCTAACCGTTGGTCCCAGTAATTTAAGTGGTTTTTGCCAAGCCCCTAGCCGAGTTGATCGCAGAACTCGAAAAACTGCCAGGGGTTGGCCCCAAGTCGGCTCAACGCTTGGCTTACCACCTGCTAAAGCAAACCGATCATGAAGTTTTGCGGCTAGCAGAATCAATTTCGACCGCGAAGCGATCGCTAAGATTTTGTGATGAGTGCCAAAACATCACCGAATCTGCTGTATGCGACATTTGTCGGGATCCCCGTCGAGACCGTTCGGTCATTTGCATTGTCGGCGAAGCGCGCGATATCGCGGCCATTGAGCGTCTACACGAATTCAAAGGCAAATACCACGTTCTCCACGGACTTTTGTCGCCGATGGATGGCATAGGCCCCGAGCAGATTCGAGTTCGCGAACTAGTTCTTCGTCTCCAAACAAGCGACGTTAGTGAACTCATTGTCGCCACCAACCCGACGATTGAAGGTGATGCCACCGCACTCTATCTTGCCAAGCTATTAAAGCCGTCGGGGATCAAGATCACTCGACTTGCGCAAGGAATGGCCGTAGGTGGCGAACTGGACTACGCTGACGCGGCAACCCTACTCAGCGCCCTTTCATTTCGTCGAGAGATGTAGTGACTATCGGTCGGGGTCGATGGGTATGGTGGGATTTTCGTAGACTTCTTCCATCATCGACCATCGATAAGCAGAAGGAGAAGCGTAGAATCCAGCAGATTCCCGGTTCGCATATGCATTCACAATGATTCGATACTCGGCGTCATCGCAGGAGTCCTTTCTGCGGGGTGGGAGCATCTTTCGCCATTCCGAACTGGTGAATTTCTCCCTGGCAACAGAGATAGCATCGGACCAAGCATCGCCAGAGAACCCCTGCGGCTTTTTGCCGACGTTGCTGATAAACGGTGGATCCGAAATCGCGGTTGGTCTTGGCGCAAACCCCGCGTTCAATAACGGCATTCGGTCCGGAGTGGTGAGTAAAACTTCAAGAAGCTTTCCATTTAAAATCACCGCGGCGATACCGCGTTCTGGCCATGACCACAAATACCAATTTTCGTATCGATGAACCGGAAAAAGCAAATTTGGAGTTGACGACGGTAACAGGTCGAGCCGACTTCCGCCGCGTATTTCAACCCGAATGGCCCGCAGCTTTGCGACAGGGCGGTTATCTTCCATGAGGCAATCGACGACCGCCGTCCCGTCGGTTTGAATATGAAGCGTCGGATCCACGGGATCAAGACGTGAGGTTGCAAGCTTTGACAGTATCTCTGCTCGGGTCGACCGATTGAGTTCGAGCCCCATCCATGAGTTACCATCAAAAGCGGGAACGCCGAAGTTGGTCGTCAGTTGCAACGCGATCTGCACAAGCATTGGATGATCTCGATTCCATCATACATCTCAAATTCAAAGTTTGGGGCACAAACTTCATAACTTTTGTGGTTCAAATTGATCCTGAAATTGCCCACGAGAAGCTGCCTGACTCGCGAAAATTCCACGCATCCTGGTAACATAGATGACCTTGCCGTCGTGGCGAAATTGGTAGACGCACCGTCTTCAGGTGGCGGCGCCCAAAAGGCATCTCGGTTCGAGTCCGAGCGACGGCACCAGGTTTTTGGTCTGATTCACGAACCCATCATTTAAGGTCAAAAGACCTGCGACCTGACCTCTGATATCTTAATCTGAAACGCGGATGCGAGCGGGGTCGCCGTCACGTCCATATTCATGAGCATGTTGCCCGAACGATTCCGAGCCATCTTCATCTCCGATACTCACCTTGGATCGGCGCAGGCTCAGGTCGAATCGCTTTACAACTTTCTGACCCATACCGACTGTGAGACCCTGTATTTGGTTGGAGACGTAGTGGACACCTGGGTGGCAGCGAGGCCAACCCGTTGGAAGCCCGGTCAAGAACAGGCCCTGCTGACATTGTTGGGCAAAGCGGCTCCTACTTGCGACGTTAAGTACACCCCGGGCAACCATGACGCCGTGATGCGCCGGTTCATTGGCATTCGGCTTTACAACACAGAGATCCAGCACTCATTTATCCATGAGACTCGGACCGGTAAGCGCTACCTGGTGATTCATGGAGACGAAGCTGACAAATTTGTAACGACGTACATGCCCATCGCCTGGGTAATGGCATGGATGCACGAAGGCTTGCTTCGGATTAATGTAATTTATAATGCTC
>CANFJD010000298.1 GCA_947447315.1 Fimbriimonadaceae bacterium | reverse complement strand
GGGATCTCACCATCGGTAACGGAAAAAGTTATTCCGTGGGCCGTCAAGTACCGCTGGGTAGCCGAATCCCGCCGGTCCACAACCACATGCAGTCCCGCCAGACACTCGAGCGGCTCTCCGCGAATTAGCCGAGTAAATCGAGCCGGCAACTAGCCGCCGCCCGCGCCCACCACGCCGGGCGTGTTCAAATACTGCTCGATAAACTTTTGGTAGGCCGATGCCCATTCCGGTTGCTTGATATCAATTTTCGCCTTCTTTCGGAAGTTGATCATATCCTTCGAGATGTCGTTCTGAACGCGACCCAGGTCCAACATGCGCTGCCGGCGAATTCGTCGTCGTAGTGACGGCGTAAGCGGATCCTTACTAGAGGCCACGATATCGTCGACGCGGAACTTTACAAAGATGGGTGACCCGTTGGCATTGGTCGTAATCCACGGGGTCGTAGCGCCAATTTTGGTCCCGGTGAGCGCCGTCCGGGTGGCTTCGGTGAGCGCGGTTTCTGGTACCGTGCCGTATTCACCATTTTGTAGCCGCGTCACATCCACACTTCGCGCCTTCGCAACTTCGGGAAACGGCTTACCCGCGGTCAAATCCGCATCCACGGTAGCCTTATCCGCCTCAACTGAGACGGCAATGACGCTGAGCTTGTACTGCCGCGGAATCGTGAGCCGATCCGCGTAAGTCTTGTAATACTTGTCCACGTCCTGGTCGGTCACCGTAATTCCGAAGGTCGAGATCTTGAACTGGGCCAGCTCCACCTTTATCTGTTCCTTCAGCTCATCCTCGGTTCGGCCCGATTCTTTCCAGATCGACATAAGGTCGGGATTGTCGGCCTTTCGGAACCCTAATTCTTGGTTAATCTCCAGATCGCTGGGGAACACACCCTTCTCCTTGGCCAACTGCAGAACCAAGATATCGGTGATCATCTGGTCAATCGTAATGAGTCCCGGCGGCATATCTAGCAGGTTGTTGCCCACTTTTTTCGCCACTCCCGGCAAATACTCCATGCGACGGTAGTAGGCGGCGGCCTTTACTTCGGTGCCGTTCACCGTAACCACGGTTCGGTCCGGATCTGCCTGGGCCGGACTCAGCGCCGGGGCACCGACCAACAGGGTCGAGAGCATGATGATTGAGAGGAGCGGTTTCAAATGTCTTCCTTGGGGATGCCACGCATCCGGCCTTCGCAGGTCTTTCTATACTTACGGACGAACCAAACCCCTACTGCGCCACGGCTCTTTGCCGAATTTGCGCGGTAAGTTCAGGCACGGCCTCAAACAGGTCGGCAACTAACCCAAAATCAGCGACCTCAAAAATCGGTGCGCCGGGATCTTTATTGATCGCCACGATCACCTTCGAATCCTTGATTCCCGCCAGGTGCTGGGTAGAGCCCGAAATTCCGGCCGCGATATACAGGTCTGGTGCGACGATCTTGCCCGTTTGCCCGACCTGCAGCTCGTTAGACGCAATTCCGCTATCGACCGCCGCCCGGGTCGCGCCGACGGCACCGCCGAGGGCATCGGCTAGTCCGCCGATGATCTGCTCAAACTTATCCGCCGTTTGCAGTGGTCGGCCACCGCTAACAATCACCTTGGCCTGGGCCAGGTCGGGGCGCGTGCCGCTCTTGGCGGCCGCTTCGGTGCGTCGAGACCCGCTTGAGACGGCCAACGAAATCGCCTCGGTTGTGCCCACCCCACCAGCCGGAGAGCCGGGGAATGCTGCCGGACGGAAGGTTAAGATGACGCCATCCCCGGCCACCCGCACCGTTTCAACCGCGGCTCCCGCAGCCACCGGGTGTTGAAATTCTTTCGTGCCCGAAATCGCGGTGACATCATTTACCAACGGCCAGTCCAAATGTCCCGCCAGGCGGGCCAAGAGGTCTTTCGCGGCGAGACTGGAAACTGCGGCGACGTAATCGTAATCCCGGGCGATATCCGCGACGCCCGTCGATATCGTATCGCTGGGAGGAATCTCCGAAAACCCTGCATCCAAAACGTTATACGCACTCGGTCCCGTCGCCGCCAACGCCAGTACCGTAACATCACCGCCCAGCTTCGCGACGAAGCCACTGGCAACGGCTGCCTCCGATGGTCCGAATGTGATCAAAAGAATTTTTGGCATCAGATCGCTCCTCGCGCATTCAAGCCGGCCACCAACTCAGATACCGAATTCACCCGTTGCCCCGCCGGTCGCGTGGGAGCCGAAGCGTAACCGACCGTCACCGAGTGCGGCTGGATCGATGTGGCGCGGGCCCGCCGCTCCAGCGGTTTCGATCGAGCCTTGATGATGCCGGGTAGCGCAATGTATCGCGGCTCGTTGAGCCGAAGGTCAGTGGTGAGAACGGCGGGCAGATTCAGTTCCACCGCTTCTTCACCCAGGTCGGTCTCTCGTCGCACCTTGGCGACCCCACCAACAATTGAAAGCGACGACAGTAGCGTAGCCTGCGGCCAACCGAGCCGAGCGGCCAGCCGGGGCCCGGTCTGGTTCCCCTCGCCGTCGGTCGCCAGTTTGCCCATCAAAACGATATCAGGAGAGAGCTCACGTACAAGAGCCTCAAGTTCGGCCGCAACCACGCGAGAATCGAGGGGATCGTTGGTTTCCACCAAAATGGCCGAATCCGCTCCCATCGCCAGTGCCTTGCGTAACTGTTCTTCGCCTTCCGATCCCCCGATCGAGACCGCGATGATCTCCACGGAGCCGGTTGCTTCGCGGATCTGAACTGCCGCTTCCATGGCAATCTCGTCGAACGGGTTAATCTCAAATTTGGCGCCGAGAGCCTCTAGAGAGAGTCCATCGGCTGCCACCGTTACCTTTGCGTAAGGGTCAAAAACTCGCTTGATCGGGACCAAAATCTTCATAGGAATCCAAAATCTGCATCGGAATCTGGGAACGCGCGATCGATGACGCCCCTAAAGGGTACCAGTCGTCTTAAATCGCGCGTACAATGGCGGGTGGTTCAAGGGAGAGCCGAGTTGAGTTGCCATGAAAAATCCGAAATTCCGACACGCCTTCGAAGTGGTCGCGGATCTGCCCGCCCCGCTCCAAGGTCTTAAGCGGCTCGCCCGCAACTTCCGCTGGACTTGGGACCACAGCACCCGAGACATCTTTCGCGCTGTCGACAAGGCGGCCTGGGCCGCGAGCGAACACAACCCGATCGCGTTCATCAACTCCCTATCTGAAGAACGGGTGGAGGCCCTCGCGTCCGATCCTGGATTTCTAACTCGGCTCGCCAACGCAAATGCCGCTCTCGATCAGTATCTTGCCGAGCCCACCTGGTTCGACCGGG
>CANFJD010000297.1 GCA_947447315.1 Fimbriimonadaceae bacterium | reverse complement strand
GGATCGATGGTCCTCGGACTAGAAGGGATGAATTCTCGAATGATGAGGATGAGTCGCAATGAGCTTCACCACCAGCGTCAAATTCCGGTAGAAGAAACCCTCGAGAGGCTCAATGCGGTCACTTGTAGCGACGTTCAAGCTCTCGCCCAGCGGTTGTTGAAACCCGAACTCGTCAGCATCACGGCCATTGGACCCGGCAAAAATTGACCGAAGCCGTACTTTCCCTGATAAGAGCTCAGGCCCGCGCATCTTCCGCCGGAGATCTCGCCAACGAGCTAGCACAGGGTTGGGTTTTGGCTACGGATGCCGAATCCTGCGACATCCTTCACCGCGACGGAGGTGAAGGCCTTATCCTGCAGGCGAGCACCATTTTTCCGGAAATGATCGGTCGCGTTCGCCTGGGAAAGGGCGTTGGTTTGAGTGGTCAGGCTCTCCTAAACAATGAGCCGATATTCCTGTCGGCAGGGGCATCGAAAGATCCCCGCTTTGCCAGATATCCAAACACCACCGGACACGATTTTGAAGCCGAAGCCGTCATTCCACTGCGCTTAGATGGGCAACCTCCTTTTGGTGTTGTCTTGATCCGCAGATTGACCGCATGGGACTTCACCGAGCAAGTAGTGGAAGATCTCAATGTGCTGGGTGAGACCACCTCGGCAATCTTGCACGGATTCGATCTTGCCTACAGCGCCGGTAGTCGTAACAGTCGTCTAGGCGCCTTGAGTGAAGTCTCGCGGACGATCGCCCAAAGCCCTTATTTGGAAGAAATTCTGCAGCTACTCGTCAACCTAACGGCACAACAGTTCAATTACCGAGTTTGCACCGTACGACTACTAGATGAGAACCGCAACGAACTGGTTCTACGGGCAACCCAAGCGCCCGCGAAGGCATACCAGCGAAAGCGAGCGATAAAACTGGGAGAGAGCATCGCCGGCCGCGCAATCGCCGAAAACCGGCCCGTCATCGTTCGGGATGTACAAGTAGATGACGACTATATTGGGCATGACTTGGCCGTAGAACAAGGCCTGCGCTCGATGATATGTGTCCCTCTAACGGTACAAGAAAAACCAATTGGTGTCCTAAGTTGCTACACCAGTGAGGTACGCAATTTTACGCCGGACGAAATTAAAGCGTTAGAAACTTTGGCCAAGCAAGCCGCAATCTCGATTGAACACGCAAAAATGCAAGTTCGCACGACCTTGATGCAAGAAATGCATCACCGCGTGAAAAACAATTTGCAGCAAGTCGCTTCCTTGTTACGACTACAGATGCGATATAGCCAGTTCAAATCTCTAGACGAAGCGCTAAACGACTGTCTCAATCGAATTCTTGCGATATCCTCCGTTCACGATCTACTATCGCGAGAAGATCTGGATCACGTGGGGGTTCGGTCGATCGCCGAATCGCTCGTACACCACCAGCAAAGTTCGTTCACGCTGCCCGACACCCACATCCGGTGGGAAGTTCGAGGCTCAGACGTGAAGCTCAACATGACTCAGGCAACCCAGTTAGCGCTGGTACTGAATGAGCTAATGCTGAATGCGGTTGAACATGGCTTCAAGATAAATAAGTCCGGCGAAATCCACATTACGATCGAAGAGAAGGACGACGAAATATCGATATGGGTGTCCAACAGCGGCGACCCTCTGCCCGAAGAATTTGACCCTACGGTTACGAATTCATTAGGTTTGAAAATCGTAGATAACCTAGCGCGTGCGTTGGGTGGACGCTACACGATGAGCAATATTTTGGGGTGGACCGTGGCGGAAGTTCGTTTCCCCCGCGCAACCGGAGAGTAACGGACGCATTCGATTCGCCCCTGCCGCTATAACACCTTTACGCCTGTCGGAAACAAACTTTAACGAGAAAGCGTCATATTGGTTATGAATGCGAGACCTGCCATTGTTGCCGGGGCTGCACTTGGGGTTGTTGCCGCCCTTGTTGCGATTAAAAAACTTTCCGGCCAAAAGAGTAATGGATCCCTACTTGCCCGGGCAGATACTGCTTCGCGTTGCCTGCAATCTCGGATCGATTCCTTGTTTGGCGAATCTCGATCCGGTGCTGCCCGCTGAACGAAACCTCTAACTCGTTCCGCCGGTAAAATCTTACCGATGCCGGTTCTCGCGCTTGTTCGACATGGACAGTCCCTTTGGAATTTAGAAGATCGCTTTACGGGCTGGGTGGATGTCCCTCTCACCGTCAAAGGCGAGCAAGAGGCTCGAGATGCTGGCACCAAGCTGCGAGCCTACTCGTTTGATGTTGCCTACACAAGCACGCTGCAGCGAGCGCAGAACACCCTCAAGCTTATACAAGAATCATTGGAAGTTTCCTTGCCAACTATCCGGGATGAAGCCCTGAATGAGCGGCACTACGGAGACCTACAGGGGCTAAACAAGGCACGTACGGCCGAAAAGTTTGGCGCGGATCAAGTCAAAATCTGGCGACGATCCTACGACATTCCGCCTCCCGCCGGCGAATCATTGGAGATGACCGCCGCCAGAACTCTTCCCTTCTTCGAGCGATGTATTTTGGGAGATATCGCCCAGGGGAAAAATGTCTTGGTGGTTGCCCACGGGAATTCTAACCGTAGTATCGTCATGCAGCTGGATGGCCTGACAAAAGAGCAGGTTCTGGAGCTGAATTTGGGAACGGCCGTGCCCTATATCTACGAGCTCGACACCGCCGGCACGGTGCTGGGCAAATCCGTTCTTTAAAGGAACTTCCGCGCAAGATCGGCAGCAAACTGACCACTGATGGTGACCATGGGCAGCCCGGCACCGGGCTGCACCGATCCGCCGCTGTAGAACAGATTGCCAATTCGATCTCGGTTCGTTAACGGAAACATCCCGCCAAGGATACGCTCCGATTCATCCACCCCGTATAGGGTGCCACGATAGTTTCCGTCTCTCTCCCGGAAGGTGATCGGCGTCTGAACCCGTTGAAAGGCGGCGTCCTTAATCTGCACTCCAAACCTGTGCATTACATCTAACGTGGATTGAACGAAGGGTGCTTGATTATGCCAGTCGATATTTGGTTCTTCGGCCGGCACAGTAATGACGGCAAACAGATTTTTTCCACCCGGAGGCGCCGTCGAAGGATCCGTTCCTGCGGTCTCGTTAAGATAAACGATCGGCGGCGTCGGGAATTGGCGATGCCGATAAAGTTGCTCAAATCCTCCCGCAAATTCACGTGGAATCAGGAGCGTGTGATGGGCAAGCTCAGTCGAGGTCGCACTGCCTGGAGGCAAACCCCAGTGAATCGTAAAGTAGCTAAAACTTGGTTGAGAAG
>CANFJD010000296.1 GCA_947447315.1 Fimbriimonadaceae bacterium | reverse complement strand
CGGTCAAGCCAAAGCCGTACGCGAACGAACCCTTTCGCGAGTTATTACCGTACGAAAGCGTGTAGAAATCCTGGGTCAGCTTTCTCTTTTGAGAAAAATTCTTGATCACAAATCCCGATCCGTAGGTCAAATCGCTCGTGACGGTAATCGAGTCTTCTAGGTATCCACCGAGGTCATAACTGAAACCAAGGTTTCCAGATGCTCCCCGTCGAAATTGGGAAAGCGGCATCACCACGCCAAAGTGGGAATATCGAATTGATCCACGGTCTTCCGATCCTTTCAGGGTTGGATCTTCGTACTTGCCGGAAGCGACGTTTTTGAACGTTGGGAGATTACGTTGCGCGTACTGAATTTGCGGTCGATCCACAAAGCCCAGTCCGCCCGGGTTATTTGCGGTGGCATAGGTATCGGCTGCCGCTCCCGACAGTGCCCCGCCAGCCCCGCTTGACCGGGTTCCCGCGTCAAAAGCGCTGAGAAGATCGCTAACCTGCGCCGACGCCACCCCCGAAAGAGCAACCACTCCACCCGTCATCAGCGCTCGACAAATTTGAGCCGCCGGAATGATGTTCCGTCCGTTTTTCGCTTTCTCTAGCATCATTTTCATTCCCTGCGGGGATTTTTTCGTTGTCAAAACGAGATCAGGCGGAGTTATCCACACTTTCCCAATAAAGTTTAGCCCAACATTCCGGCCCCGCGTGCGGAAGTTCCGTCGGTACACCTCTTAACGGACGGTTACAAGAACCACTTGCTTCGTCGCAACGTTTCCGGCTTTATCTACCGAAGTCGCCTCCAATTTAAACTGGCTTGGCAATTGGCCAGCAATGTATCGGATTCGTCCGGTCCAGCGAATGGCATCGCTGCCACTCGCCTTCACACTCACTCGGGAGACTCGACAAATGTAGGTGCCGTCCAGCTTACGCGCAATCACGTCCACTCCAGTCTGGTCGACACTGCCCGAACTCGCGTCTCGCACGTCCACCACCACCGATACCGTCGTGCCTCGTTGGACGTTCGTATCACTCCGTGGGTAGGCAATCGTAGTCACCGGGGCTGCCCGATCGAGGGTCACCGTGACGCTACGATTCTGCGTATTATCCGCCTGATCCTTTGCTTCCAGGCTAATCGTATGCTTACCGTCGTCAAGCAAAGTGGTCGGATCCCAATCGGTGCTGACGTCCAGGTTGCTACCGGTGTTGTTCGGAATCGGGTTGTTATCCACCTTAACTTCCCAAGTCTTCAGGTTCGTCTCCTTCAGCTTCGCGCGGATCTTAACCAAACCCTTCACATATGAATTATCCGAAGGGACAAAGCTGAGAACCTTCGGCTTAACGGTGTCCACCTTTACGTTTACGGTAGTAGGAGCATAGGTATTGTTTGGCTCAATCGCTTCTACCTTGATTGAGTAGTCCCCCTCGGCCGTGTTTTCATTAAAGTTCAAATCCAGCTGATCGTCGACCTCGCCCTTACCATCCGGCGTAAAATTGTCGGAAACAACGATGGTGCCTGAAGGTCCGGTTACCGTGGCTTTCACCAGCACGACCTTGACTCCACCCGTGATCTGAAACTTGATGTTGTTTTTCAGTCCCAAGAACTGACCGTCGCTCGGGGACTTGACGGTGAGCGTTCCCGCCATCGATACCGCCACCAGACCGGCAACTAGTCCAACCCCAGCACTCCTTAACAACCATCGCAAATTCAACATTTCAATCTTCATTCTACAACCTCAGACCGTCTGATGGAACGTCACACCTTCGGTACGCCCAGCAGATTCACGAACTCAGCCACTCCCCCATCTTCATTGGTGCCCACGGTGAGGTTCGCTACGGCCCGGAGTGCCGGATGTCCATTACCCATGGCGGCTCCCATTCCGGCGTACTCCACCATTTCGAGATCGTTCAGGTAGTCGCCAATCGCCGCCGTTTGCGCCGCTGAAATTCCAAGCCGCTGGCCGACTTCTCTTACGGCCGAAGCTTTACTGGTTCCCATCGCCAGAAACTCCATGAAGTGCGGCTCGCTATCGGTGGACCGCAGAAAACCAAAGTCCATCACTCCCAGCAATGCGCGCCGGGTCTCGTCCGAAATCTCGGGGTCTTCCATCACCAACACCTTGCCAATGTCAAGGCTCGCGACATCCTCCTCATTCACCAATTGGGTTGGGGTGCGGATAATTCGCTGGAATTCTGGCTCCGGTCCGCCCGGACGCCGCACGAGATAAACCCGGTCAAATCCATACACCGCCGTGGTCAAACCGCGCCGGTGAGCCTCTGCGACGAGGTTCGCCGCTGCCTGACGATCAATGCGATCGTGACGCCACCGGACGCCATCTGGCGCGGCTACGTCGGCGCCGTTCCCTCCAATACACGGACCATGCAGCCCCAGCTCGGCGGTGAAAGATTGCACGGCCGGCAATGCGCGACCACTGGCAATCACCACCGTGAGGCCGGCCGCCTCAGCTCGCCGCAATGCCTCCGCACTGGCCGGATGGGGAACTTTATCGGCCCGTAGAAGCGTGCCATCGAGGTCCACCGCCAGCAAACGAATATTGGTAGCTGGGGAGGGCATGGGAAAAGTAAACCCGTTCGCCATGCGCCCTACTGCCGATTAGCTTCTGACTAACAGTTCTTCGCGATTGAACATCCACACCACGACCGAGGTGGCGATGGCACCCAGTACCAGTCCGGTCACGACGGTGTAGCTAATTCCCGTAAAGTCCGGCTTGCCTTGCAAAATCATTCGCAAGTTGTTAGCCGTGTTCAGTACCGGTACAAAGTGAATCCATACTGAGCGTCCGTAGTCCGTGAAACCTATGAACTGGCTGAAAATCGCCGGTAGCATCACCACAAATGAACCCAGTCCCAGGTAAGTCTGGGCTTCACGAACGTTCTTGGCGTACGAGCTTGCCAGAATCAGCAGGCTAGCGAACAAAATTACCAGCGGGATCAGCAATACCAGCGTCAAGACGATCGTCATCGCGGATATCCCCAGTCCGTTCGACAATATGAGCTCGCTTCCCTTCGGTTTTATTAACGCGTAAATCCCGAGCCCGAGTAACGACGCCATCGAGGACGTAAGACAAATCGTCGCCAACGCGATCAACTTGCCCATCACCACCTGAGTCCGCGTGAGCGGCGTGATCAAGAGGGTTTCCAAAGTCTGCTTTTCTTTCTCCCCCGCAACCAAATCACCAGCGATATTCATTCCCCCAAAGAATGCCCAGATAACGATAAGGTAAGGCAGAAAACCGACCAAAATGTCGCTGACCCCGCCGGGCTTATTCGCCCGGACATTTTCGGG
>CANFJD010000295.1 GCA_947447315.1 Fimbriimonadaceae bacterium | reverse complement strand
GGGATCGTACGCAATCATCAGCGAGGGTACGCCGACGGTGGTGGCGAGAATTCCGCCGTGCAGCCGGATCGATATCATGGCGTCCATCCGTGCCAACCGCCGCTGAAGTTCCACCGGGGAGTACACCTTGGTCAAATCCGGGATTTTGCCGCCGCTTTTGTCTTCGATCGCTTGGATAAGACCCGCATCTTCGCCCCGATCGAGTCCGACCAAGACCGGCATTTGGCCGCTCCGAAATACCATTTGGCAGAAGTCACTCACCAGGCCGACCACATCCACGCCCTTAATGGGGCGAGGCGCTACGGCTACGGTTTTCATCATCCCAACCTGAAATCCACCGGTGTCATCCAGGTTCGTTGGCTCGGGGAGCAGGAACGCAGAGTCTGCCGTGACTTTGATCGGCGTCTTCACACCCAGACTTCGCAGGAGGGTCATGGAGCCTGGGTCGCGGACGCAGATGTAGTCCGCCTTACTAAATGCGGCCACCGCGGCGCGTTTACCCAGAAATGTTTTGAGCGGTCCGACGCCTTGACCGACAAGAAACACCTTCTTCTTGGCCTTCTTAGCCATCATCACCAGTTGCCGGTAGTAGAGGACGCTACCCACCGAGGTGACATCCTGGAAAATACTGCCGCCAGGAAATACCAAGGCGTCATGCTTTTCCAATTCAGCGGCAACCTGCCGCATATTTCGTCGAGGGACCGCCGAAATCCGATGATATCGGTAGGTTTCGTCGGGATTGCCGGACAAAGCCGCGCAACTGATCCCCATCGATTCGGCCGCTTCCGCAAAACCGACCATGATTGCATCATCTCCCAGATTCCCGCACCCCAGGTATCCGGCTAGTAGAACACTTGCCAACTTCTTTCCCCCTTTAAACTTACTCGGATAACCTACCCCGTTTGAACCGGAGATTGGGAGGACGACGGGACCGCCGTGGTTGGGCGCGGCAATATTGCCCTCACTACCACCCAGAGGATCGCTCCCAACACACTTCCCAAGCCCAAGCCCAACCAGATGCGCGCGATGCTCAACATATAGGGAATGTGCCCGTGGCACAACGTGTTCACGATGCCGGTTTGACCTACTGCCCCAACCGACAGGAGCAATGCAATCCAACCGTAGAAGCGGCGATCATTACGGTACCGGACCAACATGGCGAGGCCGACCCACATGGCCGGATGCCCAATGAGAAACTCCTTGGTTCGCGGCCGCACATAAAGGACCTTATCGAGCCAGCCACGGAAGCCCATTTCGGCTCCGCTGGCACCGACGCCGTCGTTGCCAGTGCGACTGATCAGGATCGCGAGGGCCGCGATCAGCAGGATCCCCAGCAGCACCGATCCCCAGGTGATAGCGCTGGCTAAGGTTGCCTTGAAATCGGTCAGTCGGAACAGGAAGTAGATGCCGACCAACACGATGGGAAGGAATACGGCGATTTTGATGCCACTAAATTCGTCGAGCTTGATGAGGTACTGCACCCCGACCATGGTTCCGGCCGTATAGATGCCACCCGTGAAGCTGGCGAGGGAGGCGATGATCACGCCCACCCCGGCGGCGGGCAAACTCGCGACCCGTTTGGCGGCTAGCGCAGATAAGGCGGCTTCGGCAAGGATAAATCCGGCCACCGGGGCCATCACGGTCACGAGGAGGGTTACGAGCTCGGCCCCCCGGTTGGTGGCGCCAAGCAGAACGACCAAGAGGCTGAGCGGCGCAATCCAAGCGTAGCGGGGCCACCGGAACGTGACGATGCTCGCCAGGAACTCGGCCATGGCCCAGAACAGGAGGGCGGCGGCGGCGGCCTGAAGGATGCGATACGAGCCCCCCGGGGCTAGGTCTTCGTAGCCGTGGGCCGGGCCGATGACGTTGCCATCCGCCCGCACCTTGACGGCGACCGCTTCTACAAAGTCTCCAAATTCACTGAGAGGTGCGGCGGCAGTGCCGGCAACCGGTCTCAGCAAGAGAATGCGGATATCCCGTTCGCGCGCCGCTTTTTCGAACCGATCAACCGCCTCGGCCTTGGTCATCTTATCGATTTCGGCAAGCTGAGCGGTATGCAATCGCACGACATTCGTCGGGTCGGCGGCCTGGGCGGGGAGGTCGCCGTTGATCTTGCCAAACTCCGCGGTGACGTACGCCATGCCGAGCGATTTCAGCGTTTGCGTGGTATCGGTGAGGGCGGATTTGTGACCAAGAACCTGATCGCCCAGCGGGAGGAAATAATCGGCGCCACTGGCCTTTAGGTCGGCGAGGGTGCTTTTGACGTATTCCACGGTCGCCGCCGGCGGGTTACCAGCGCGGGCGATGATTTGAAAGTGGTTGTCCTTGGCCACCTTCACTTGCTCGGGCGGCATTCCCACACTTACCGATCGGATGAGGGAGATGGGCAGGGCGGGCAGAGCCACGACGTTGTTCCGCGCTTCGAGGCGACCGGCTTGGCTTCCGAACCGAGCCGTCATGCCGCGCTGAATACGGGGCAGTACGGTGAGGTCGGTAAGGACCAGGGCCGGCACCTGGATTTGGGTTTGGGAAGCGGCATCAGGAACGGAAATGGTCTTTACGGTGAGCTGGCCCGAGGTGATGAGTTCGCCGATGCTTTCTTCGTTAATCGTAACGGCGTTGATGCCCTTTTCTTTCAGTTCGGCGGCGGCTTTTTCTAACGGCACTCCGCTTCCGGCCGCTAATGATTCGATGGCATCAAATTCGGCCGCGATTGAGACCGCTTGGTTTCGGGTTTCGGCTTTCCCGCGGAGGGCCAGCGGGTAGACGCTCACCAACACCAGCGAAAACAGGGCGAAGATGATGAGAAGGTAAGGACGAGTGGATCGGTTCAGCAAGGTTTTTGTCTTGGGTTTAGGCAAAGTCGAGATCAGGGTCGCGGCCCTTGAGCACCTTTGTACGACCGCCCAATATCATCACTGTGAGCATGCCCGCTAGGAATCCGCCCACGTGGGCCCAGTTGGCGACGCCTTCTTGCGGCACAAAGATCTGGAACGCAAACCACGCCCCTAACAGTATCCACGCGGGGAGGACGAACGCCGTGAAGAGGAGGATGGGAACCGTCAATTCGATCTTATTTGAAGGGAAAAGCAGTAAGTAGGCTCCCATGACGCCGCCGATGGCTCCGCTGGCCCCCAGGGTGGGGACGGCGCTACCGGGATTCACTCCCACCTGGGCGGCGGCGGCGGCGATGCCCCAGATGATGTAGTACAGGGCGAAGCGCCCGCTCCCGAGGGCCTGTTCAACGGCTGGGCAGAAAACGCCCAGGAAGAGCAGGTTGCCGAAGATGTGCATCACGTTTCCGTGCATGAACATAGAGGT
>CANFJD010000294.1 GCA_947447315.1 Fimbriimonadaceae bacterium | reverse complement strand
GGAGGCACGGGGATTTCCCAAACCATCCGCGTGGAAAGAGATAAGAATGGTCGCTCCCATTACTTGGTTCTCGCCCCACTGAGGATGCAGGGAATCGAATCCGTGGATGATGGCTCGCGTTCCTGCATGTATTGGCCAGACAAAAATGTTCTCATTGACCAGGAAAGTCCTTCCAAGACACCCTGCGATGCGGCGTGGCGTATCGAGTTGACCAAGAAGAATTACCGACTCCGATTCGTGACGCCGATCAAAATCGCTGGTCGCGCGACAAAGTGTGTGGAAGCTACACCGGTAGATTCGCGTATGGAGACTCGCCGATTCTATGTCGATGCGGTGACTTTTTATCCTTTACGACTTGAAACCTACGAAGGAAATCGCCGTATTTCGACCATTTCGGACACGAAGGAAATCTCGTATCCGACTTCCGTCTCAGCCGATCGCTTTGTCCTCAGCCCCGCCGGATCCACCCGTACGATGCGCTATAACCGTCCCCAAAGTTTAAAGCTATCCCAGGCAGCCAAGCTCATCGGTTTCACGCCCATCCTGCCAAAAGAAATGCCGATGGGGTTCGCCATGCAAGACATTCAGCTCACCCAAAGTGACCGCTGGAAGTCAGTCGCAATTCGTATCACGGATGGTCTGGTGAGGGGAACGGTTTACCAGTGGCGTTCCAAGCGCGACGAGCCCAGTGTCGACGGCATGGACGACAACTCGGTGGTCCAAATCGGCGACATAAAGATGATGATGGTTTCCGATCTGGACGCCAGCCGACGTCGAGCCATGCTAGAAGCCTTCATTGAGACCGCGCGAACGGAAGGAACACTGGAGGGCCTGTTAGACCTACGAATTTCTCAGTCGGAACCGGTCTCCATTTTTCCGGTGTTAGATTCATTAACAACCTGCCCGGGTGAAACCTCCGTCGGCTACCGATGTTTCCAATTCAGGATCATCTTTACCGCCACGGGATCAACCGCCGGGGCCTCGCCTAACTAAACCTCAACAAAATCTCGACACAAGAAATGAAACGCAATATCAAGACTCCCACGTCAATTTACGCGATCATCGCGGCTGGCTTTGCGCTGGGTGCGATTTCAACCGCCACGATCGTCTCCGGAACGGGAATCGAGCGCGCATTCGCGGGCCCGGTTGCAACTGGTTCCACCGACAACGTGTTTGATGCCCCCCGCCTCATCAAGAGTGCTTCCACCGAAAGCGTCAGCGAACTCAAAAATCTGGATGCGTCTTTCGCTAACTTGGCAGAATTCGCGGGACCAGCGGTTGTGGATATTAAGGCCGTCCAATCTCGAGCACAAGGCGTTAACGGTGCGCGAATCCCGGTTTCTGAGGGCGAAGGCTCCGGCTTCATCTTCCGAAAAGACGGCTATATCATTACCAATGATCACGTGGTGGCAGACGCGGATAAGGTGACCGTCACTCTGCGAGATGGCCGAGAGTACGTCGGAAAAGTAACCCGCGCCAAGGAAATGGATATCGCGCTCATCAAAATCGATGCCGATAACCTGCCGACGCTGTCGTTCAGCGATTCCAGCAACGTACGTCCGGGCGAGTTTGCCATGGCTCTGGGCGCGCCGTTCGGCTTGGAGAACTCGGTTACCGTCGGCCACATCTCGGCTCTCCACCGCGCGGAGCGGATTATTGAGGATCGTGTCTACGCCGACCTCATTCAAACCGACACCAGCATCAACCGGGGCAACTCAGGCGGACCGTTAATCAATGTCGACGGCCAAGTGATTGGTATCAACACGGCAATCTTTAGTCCGACCGGAACCAGTGCAGGAATTGGCTTTGCGATTCCCAGCAACCAAGCGCAATTGATCGCGGAAATGCTCATCAAGGATGGCAAGATCACCCGCGCGTACATGGGGGTCGTTCCAGAAACGATCAAGGAATATCGAAAGAACGACCTGAAGATTGATGGCGGTGCCGTATTGATGGCGGTTCCATCAGATTCACCGGCGGCCGCGGGTGGTTTGAAGAAAGACGACGTCGTGGTGGCAATTAACGGTAGCCCGGTAAAGAGCTCGGTTGAATTGCGAAATTCGATGTTGGTGAATCGCCCGGGAACGACGGTTAAGGTTGACTACCTACGGAATGGCCAGAAAGCTACGGCTAGCGTTAAGCTGGAAAATCCGCCGAAAGAGCCATCGCAACCGACCCAGCGTCAAGGGCGAATGCAATTGCCGCCAGGACTCCAGTTGCCGCCCGGCATGGAACTCCCCCGGGGTTTTCAGTTCTTCCAGGATGAAACTCCCGGTGCCCCCAATCTGAACGACCCCGATGACAGCACTCCGGTCCCGGCGGTTCCGAACGACGGCAAACCCCGACTCGGGGTCAGCGCGGCCACGCCAACTGACGAAATTCGGAAGCAGTTCGATATTCCGAGTGGAACTCAAGGGGCCGTAGTCGCCAGCATCGTCCCGGGCAGTCTCGCCGCCCGTGTCGGGATCCAGACGGGGGATATCATCACTCAGGTTGGGTCGGTTTCGATCAAGGATAGCGCGGGCCTGGTGAAGGCAATCTCTAACCTGAAGAAGGGCCAGACCGAGACGGTTACGTTCCAACGATACCGAGGCAATACGCGTTCCTCCACCACGGTTACCGTGACCTTCTAGTCACTCAACTCATCGCCCCGACGAACATGGCTCGCCGGGGCATTTTTGTGCCTCGCGGCTGGTCGGATGTCTCTGAGGGACTTCGTACCCGGCTGAACTCTATCTCACCAACTTGGCCCAGCCAGAAAGCGCGAGTCTTGGACAGTTGGCGACAGCAAAAAGCCTTCCTGGACATCAGTCCAGGAAGGCTTTTTGTGGTGGGTTAATCCGAAAGCTTAGTTAAGCTTTCCGCCGATCTCGAGCTTGATGACGTTCGGTTCGAACCCTTCGGCTCGTGCCTGGGCTTCGATGATCGCCACGATTTCTCGAGGAAGACGCAGTTCGCGAACTTCTCCAGAATCTTCGTCCACGACAACCTCACTTCGTCGCTCGCCCTGCTCGGCCATTCGACTCGGATAGTAGCCATCAACGATTCCGATGTGGTGGATGAGGCCGACTTCTTGCAGTGTGGTGAGAATTCGATACACACTCACCACATCAATCTTTCCGCCGCCGGAAGTGATCTTTTCGTGGATCGCGTAGGCGCTTAGAGCGATCTTGGTATCGGCAAGCGCGCGAATAACTTGCACTCGCGGCATGGTGATGCGGTAACCGGCGTTTCGAAGCTCACGCAATGCATGCTCTTCGTACTCTTGAAGACTGTCTATCACTGTAGACACTGGTTTTTCTTTTAGGTCTCTCATTCTCTTTGCTC
>CANFJD010000293.1 GCA_947447315.1 Fimbriimonadaceae bacterium | reverse complement strand
CTTAGTGGCCTCGCAATACGCCTACGATGCGGCCCGGAAAGGGGATTTGCAGCCTTTCCACACTCGGCTCGGTGCCCCCGGCGACAATATCGCCCAGCAATTGGAGTCCCTCAGGGGAAACGATGCCGAGCTAGCGGCATTCATCGAAAAATACGCACGAGAGGCTCGCCAGATGGCCGCAATTTACGTAAAAGCCGCTGGCCTTCCCGCTTCTGAGCGGCCCGCGTTGATGCCCGATCCCCCGCGATCTAAAGGAAGACCATGGCGAATTCTCGCCCAAAACTTCATCGATACTCCGGCTCGGATCCAGCCGGTCTTTGACCGCACCCTCGCTCGTACTCGCATGTGGATAATCGCCGCGATGTTGGAGCGCAGCCGTAGGAAAGGCGAGCCCTTTCCCCTCGATCTCAGGAAATTTTCCGAGGCGGTGCGCACAGATCCCTACTCTGGTGGCGATTTTGGCTACCAAAACGATGGCTTGGACTACAAGCTCTACGCTAACGGCGACAACCTCACTGCCGACGCTGGCGACACCGATGAAGCCGGCCTAGCGCCGGACCTTACGTTAGAGAAACTGCCACCCTATCCGGTGTACACGGCGCCACCGCCGGTTCCAAAGGATCTCCAAAACCCCAAGCCGAAGACGACCAGTTCGCCCGCTATTACGCCGGGCCCGAAAGTGAAGTTCTCAGTTCAGTCAGCGCCGTCTGGGTAGCCCGACGCTGGATATCTTCCCGCGTGCCTCGGAAACGATGCTCGTGAACCCTCGCACCCATTTCGTCTACGTGGGCAATGATGATCAGTCCGACGGGCTGATCACCAACGTCTGCGGTTGGGCCCGCATTCCCAGTGATCGCAATGGCAACATCGGACCCAAGACTCTTCTTCACGCCTTCCGCCATGGCAATGGCGGCTTCCTTCGAGACCGGACCATGCTCGTTTAGAAGCGCAGAGGATACGTCGAGCAAGGACTGCTTGGCTTCGAGAGTGTAAGCGATCACCCCGCCCTTGAACACCTGGCTCGCTCCGGCGACAGATGTGATGCGCGCCGCAAGTTGGCCCCCCGTAACGCTCTCGGCCACGGCCATGGTCTTGGATTGCTTCTGCAATTCCCGAACCAAGCTCTCTTCAAGATTGGTCTGATCGGTGCCGTACAAATGATTGCCCAAGATCGCCTCAATTGCGGCATGAACCGGGTCGATCAATTTCTCGGCCTGCGCCTTTGTGGCGGCCCTGGCAGTTACGCGTAAATGCACCTCTCCGGTATGTGCATACGGGGCAACCGTAGGATTTTCGCCATCCATGAGGGGCCGAATCATTTCTTCGACCATGCTTTCGCCTATCCCGATGACGCGTAGGACTCGGCTATGAATGACCCCGCCTCCCAACTGCTCCAAAAATTCCCGTACGGGGCCGTACGCCATCGGATCAAACTCACCCTTTGGGCCCGGTAGTGCGATCACCACCTTTCCGTCCTTCTCGCACAGTAGCCCCGGCGCGGTGCCGTTAGGGTTAGGAATCATTCGACCGCTACTCGGCACGTCTGCCTGTTTGGCGTTACTCTCAGCGAACTTATATCCTCGATCGGCAAACCAGCCCCGCAGCTCGGATTCGTAAGCTTCGTTTCGGATCAGGTCATCTCCTAGTGCCGCCGCAATCGCGTCGCGCGTCAAGTCATCCATGGTCGGCCCCAATCCGCCAATCGTAACCAAAATGTCGGCTCGGCTGAGGCTGCCCTTCAGCGCGTCAACGAGTCGCTCGAAGTTGTCGCCAATAGTGGCCCGGCGTTGGCAGCCGATGCCGCACTCGGCCAGGATTCGAGCCATCGTGGGGGCATGAGTATCAGTAATCTGGCCCAACAAGAGTTCGGTCCCAACACTGACAATCTCGGCAGTTCGCATAACTCATTATGGTGGCGAACGAAGTCCGGCTGCCCCGGTACGGGTACCCTTTTAACCTTATGAGCTTCTCGGTGATCCTCGCACTCGACGTGGTGCCGGTGGAACCCGGGTCCACGGTACCGCTGACGGTATCGATCACCAACCGGGCCGAAACTCGTGAACAGTTCGACCTTGAAATTGAAGGTCTAGACCCTGAGTGGACTGCGGTACCGGTCGCCGTTTTCGAAATTGGCCCCGGCGAGACTCGGCAAGAAAAGGTCCTCTTCCGCATTGCTCGCACCAGTGAATCCTTGGCCGGTGCCTACCCGTTTGTGGTGAAAGTCCGCAGCCTAGAATCGGGAGTTGCGGAGCAGGTTCAGGGCATTCTCGATATCCGCCCCTTCAACGGCATCAGTGCCGAACTCTCACCCAAAAAGGGAAAGCATTCGCCGGTTAACCAGGAGAACACCTTCACGGTTACCCTGCTCAACCTGGGCAATACCGCCCACACGTTGCAACTCACCGGTAACGATCCCGATGACGCCTGCGCGTACGAGTTCGAATCGGAACACATTACGTTAAATCCGGGGCAGCAACGCGAAGTATCCGTAGTCGTCAAGCCTCGTCGGAGCATGGCAGTCGCTTCTGGTCGGCTAATCGGCTTCGGCATTACCGCGCGAAGCCAGGATGTTCCTTCCGTTTCTGCCGGCGTGCAAGGCCAGCTGGAACAGCGAGGTCTCTTTAGCCCATCGAGCCTCCTCGCGATCTTGTTTCTCGCAGTTATTGGGATATTTTGGTACCTAAACCTACCAAAACCTCCCACTGTCAGCCTGACGGTAGAACCGGCCCGGGTGGTGCAAGGAAGTACAAACCCGGTTACCATCAGATGGAACGCTGCCGAACGGAGTCACGTAAAAATCACGCTGACCGACGGCTCCGTCATTTATGACGGCACGGATACTTCGGGGTCGGTCTTGTACACGGTTACGCAGAAGGACTCGCTGACCATCACCGCGGTCGCCAAGCGGGACAACGTTGAGTCTGCCCCCGACTCCGAAACCATCATGATCGATGCTCCGAAGCAAGTCGATCCGCCTACCTTAAAGCTAAGCGCAAACCCACGCGAAGTGGCCCTCGGATCGGGATTCATTCTCAACTACGAGTTTGGGCCGAGCGTCGTGAGTGCGAATGTGGCTCCCCTTGGGAAAGAGCTAGACCTCACCCAGAAACAATTAGAAATTATTCCCACCCGCGTTGGTTTGAACGAGTACACCGTTAGCGCGAAAAATGAAGCTGGCGTAGCCAAAACGCAGACGGTTCGGGTTTTCGTCACTCAAGTAAGCGCTGCCCGCATCATTGCGTTCGGAACGGATAAGACGACCGTTTCCGAAACCGATAACATGGTTACCCTCAGTTGGCAAGTGACCAATGCGGCCCGCGTGGAATTGGTGAACGGAACCGCCACCCCCATGGTGGTGGGAT
>CANFJD010000292.1 GCA_947447315.1 Fimbriimonadaceae bacterium | reverse complement strand
CCTTCGGCGATGGCTTGGTTGACCATGCGAATGGCGTCGGCCTGGGCTCCCGCGATGGTGCGAAGCTTTATTGCTTCGGCTTCGGCTTGGGCTCCCGCTTGAACTTTGATTTTTTCGGCATCTGCACTGGCTTGAGTGATCTGAGTCGCACGGAGTTCGGCTTCCCGGAGGCTTCGCAAAGCGTCTTGTTTCTTGGCTTCGGCCTGAGCAACCACCGCTGAGTTCTCGGCCCGACGCTCTTCCAAGTCTCGCTGCTTGTCGTTCACCGCTTGTTCTGCTGCGAGTTGGGCTTCCTTTGCCCGTCTCTCTTGGTCGGCCTGCACGATATCGGCATTTGCCTTTGCCTCTACCGCGCTCTGTCGTCGACGCGCTTCGGCAACTTCGCTTTGTACTTCCTTAATGTTCAGCGAATTAAAAACGAGTCCCAAGTCCTGAAGCTCGCGAGAACAGGCACTCTTGATAATAATTGCCAAGCGGTCATCATCATCGGCGGCGAGCTGGCTAACGCGAGTGTCAATCGAAGCCAATTCGTTCGGAACCGCGGCTTGACCCGAGAACGACACCTTAGCGTTAAAGAGTTCATCGTGGTGCAGAAGGTTGATGGCTCGGCGACCGGTGGAGGTCAGGAGGTCGGTGAGGGTCGAAGTTTGAACCGGCATCGGCATCGCGAAAAAGCGGTTGGCGGCCGTCTTGATGCTCTCGTTGCTGTCGCCCACCGAGACGATCGCGCTAGCAAGTACGCGCACCTTGATCGGGCGAGGGTTGCCCGAGCGATCGACGTCGGCGGTCTGGTCGGCAATATCCAGGTCGATGTTGATCGCCTTGCTCGGAATCGTCGTTCCCGTGGTGATAATTGGAATTTCCCAACTCTTACCCGGGCCGCGGAAAATCTTGGTTGCCCCGCCGGTGACACTCACCAACCGAATGGTGCCCGCATCTACTGTGCGAAGGATTCTCGTGATGAAAATCCCGATGAAGATAATGCCGGCAGCAATGAGCCCGGCAATGACAATTGTTTCCATTGATTTTTAGAGTGCTAATTCACGGGTTACCCGACACTGATTTTTGGTGGCGTCGACCTCGGTAACCAAAAGGTCGTCGCCCTTACGTACGCGGATTCCTCCCGAAACTTCTTCCGGGTCTAGCCGCGCCAAAACTTGAACCGTTTGCTGGTCCATAACCAGTTCGATGACGCCATAGCCAGCGGCGTCAAAATTGCTCGTCGCGCGGCCCATCTTCGCAACCATTCCTTCTAGCCCGGCCGAAGGATTACTGGCGTACTTCATCAGCAGGTTGGTAATGACTGAATTTAAGAGATAGTTGAACGCCAATCCGCCCGCAATCGCGCCTGGCAGTACAAAAGCCGCCGCCAGTCGCGGCTCAAGCAGAATCCCCGTGGCACCGAAGCCGAGACAGATCGTAAAGATGGAGAGGGGAGAGAGGAGCATCCATTTGGAACTTCCTTTCGCCGCCTTGACGACGCGCGCTAGGCCGTGACCAGAGTGGGTCGAGACATGGGCGGCGCTATGCGCGTGACCAGTCGGACCCGGCCCGTGAGTGTGCCCGGCGTGACCGCCGGCGTGGCCATGACCACCAGCATCGCCGTGACCACCGCCAAAATGGCCAAAGCTTAAGCCAAAGAGGGCAAGGAACCCGAAGAGCCCAATCCAAAACGGTAAGAGATACACCGCATCCTCTATCTTAGCGAATGTTGGCGAACGAGGCTGGGACTTTCTCGCTAGTAAACTAGTGTAATGCTCACCCGAAACCTGATTCTCAAAACCTCCGGGTTTGCCCCAATTGAGAAGATGGTGCGCGGGTCGCGAGTGTTTCGACCGCTCGTTTCGCGTTTCATCGCGGGCGACTCGCTCGAAGAGGCAATTACGGCCTGTGCCGGGGTGGTTCAAAGCGGCATTCGGGTAACCCTCGACTACCTTGGCGAAAATACCGCCAACGAAGCCGAAGCTCGAGCCGCCATCGAGACCTATAAGAAGATGCTGGAGAGGATCCGGTCGGTTCCATCTTGCTCGGCTTACCAACCGACTGATCCGCGACTTCCCCAGGATCCATTCAACATTTCGATCAAGCTCACGCAGTGTGGTCTCGACCAAGGGGAGGCGTTTGCCGAGGCGAACTATCGCGAGGTCTTGAGCGTAGCCAAAGCCGCTGGCAACTTTGTCCGCATCGATATGGAAGCAAGCGACTACACCGAGCGCACCATCAAAATGATCGAGCGGGTCTTCGTTGACTTCAAGAACACCGGTACCGTCCTGCAGAGCTATCTGTACCGGACCGACGACGATGTCGAACGAATGATCAATCTCGGTGCACGCGTCCGGCTTGTTAAAGGGGCGTATTTGGAACCCGCGGCCGTTGCTCACCCCGAGAAAGCGAAGGTTGATGAGGCCTACCTGCGCCAAGCCAAGCGACTCTTGAAGGATGGCTTCTACCCAGCTATGGCAACTCAGGACGAAGAGATCATCAGCGAACTTAAGCGATTCGTTGCCGAAGAGAAAATTGATCCCAAGTCCTTCGAATGGCAAATGCTCTACGGCATTCGCCGAGATCTACAGGATTCGCTCCTGAAAGAAGGCTTTAATGTTCGGGTTTATGTTCCGTTTGGCGACAGCTGGTACCCCTATTTCACCCGTCGTCTCGCCGAACGGCCAGCAAACATGATCTTCATCGCCAAAAGTTTATTCAAAGGCTAACCTTCAAGGCGGTACATCCCGGGATTCCGTATGGCCCAATTTATTGCGCGCCACCGGTCAGAGCGGCTTCCTAGGCGACCAAGTTCTGAACGTCTTGAATCAACCGTAGCTATCCAGTCGTTGAGCTTACAAATGTGTTTTGATTGCGGGATGGGATTGGGAGGCAGAATTTGAAATTGAGCCAACGATTTCAAATTCCCCTAAAGGACAAGACGATAACCGACCCGATGCTCCGTCGCGATGAGCTTTGGTGAATCGTGATTGGGCTCCAACTTTCGCCGCAGGTACCCCATGTAAACCCGCAAATACTGAGCATCATCCGTGTACTCAGGTCCCCAGACTTCAGAAAGCAACTGGCTCTGGGACACCACTTTTCCGGCATGCATGGCCAGAACCGCTAGAAGTCGATACTCCAACGGCGTGAGCTTCAGCAGCTGATCATGAAGTCTTACTTGCCGAGTTGCGTAATCAATCTTGAGCGGCCCCGACTCAAAAGTGCCGTCATGAGAATGCTTAAAGGCGAGGTGACGGATTGCAACTCGCAACCGAGCCTTAAGTTCAGTTAATGAGAATGGTTTCGTGACGTAATCATCCGCACCGGCATCGAGCGCTGCCACCTTGTCGTCGTCACTCGCTCGACCGGAAATGACAATGATT
>CANFJD010000291.1 GCA_947447315.1 Fimbriimonadaceae bacterium | reverse complement strand
AGGGTTTTTTCATGTTCTGGTCTGTTTGCTTGTACACAGCAGTATCTTCTGCGCAGCCGTGATGTCGGCGTCCCAGGCAATCTCATCGTCGTATTCGGAAAAGATCTGTTCAATGAGTGAACGGCGGTCACTCGCCAGTCGAAACCGTAACCATCGTCCCTCGTTCTCAACTTCGATCAAACCGCAAGCCCGGAGCATCTGTAGCTTGGCCCGCAGGGTCGAGACTTTCAGCTTAAGCGCACGCTGAATATCGGGCAAAAGCATGTCTCCCAGCAGCAGGCAAGCCAAGAGCCGCACCGTGGTCGGATCGGCGAGACATTTCCCAAGATGAACAAGATGGTGCATTCAATTGTGAATATACGATTGGTTTTTCGCGAATTCACGATAGGATGATTCCCTTAATCGAATCATAACCAACACTTAATTTTTCGTCTTCAGAACCTTTCTGGAGCTATGAAAACTCGAGCTTTTACCTTAATCGAACTCCTGGTCGTCATCGCGATCATCGCAATTCTTGCGGCGATCCTCTTCCCGGTCTTTGCCCAAGCCAAGCAAGCCGCCAAGAAATCATCGGATCTCAGTAACCAAAAACAGTTAGCGCTGGGCATGTTTACGTACACCGCCGACTACGACGATGTCTTTCCATCCGCCTACTTTCACGTCTCCTTCAATGACGCCGCGCCCAGCGGCACCAAAGGAGGCTACATCCACTGGAGTTGGATGCTACAGCCCTACGTGAAGAGCAGTCAGATCTTTGTGAGCCCCGGCGACAAACTAGGCGGCCACGCCCCCACTTGTTTCGATACCACCTCGAACAACCAAGGGTTCGGAATCCCCGCCGGACAGGGAACCGCCGCGTGTACGGCGTACCCGGGTAGTCAGATCGTGAACGGTCGCGTGCAAGACTATCAGGTCAACCGCTTGTCATACACGGTGAATTCCGCCCTCATCCCGCGCCTACGAAATCGGCTCGATCAAGCCGCTGGAATCTCCGTCGTAAGCCAAACCCAGCTCGATAATGTCTCGGGGACCATCATGATCGCCGGTCTCGTGGATAACCTCAGCTGCTTAAACGGCGAGAGTCTGGGCACGGCGGCTAGAAACAGTTCGCACCGAAGCACGAACTCGTTCACGCGCGATGCCGCGAACGTCGTTCAGTACCGCGGCGAAAACACCGACGCCGTCAGCGCGTACTCGGGCCCGATCTACGCCCTCAACTGGGGCAACGTCCAGGCTGCTGGCTACCTGAATAGCTGCCGCAGAACAACCGGAACGGCGTATCCGCTGGTCGTTTACCAAGCTTGGGATCGCTGGACCGACGGCGACAACTACGGCATGGCCGATGGTTCGGCCAAGTTCCGCAAGTTCAATCAGACGCTCAATCCGCAATCCTATGCTTGGGGCAAAGCCGTCTACACCGACGGTGGCCGACCGGTGCTCGATCCGGTAAGCGGCCTCCAAGTAAACCAGTAAGCCCCCTCTCAATTGCCCCGCTCCCATCCGTTCGTGCCGAACGGTGGGGCGGGGCTTTCTCGTCGCCAAATGGAATAACCAGACCGTTCCTTAACGACCCCTGGTTTCATCCCGGTCTACAATCAAGTTGGCACGAGAAAGCCCCTCTTCCAACATTGGAAGAGGGGCTTCCCCGAATCTAGCCTGGGTTAAATCAGGCCTTCTTGCGTCGGCGAAGAGCCAAGAGGCCCACGCCGAGAGCAGCCATGGAAGCCGGTTCCGGAACCGGAGCAACTGTGAAGTCGTCAACCGAGAACGCGTTGGCAGTGCCAGCGATCGTGATCTTCGAATAGATGTCTCCAGTCTGAATGGAGTTGTACTTCCAAGTACCCTTTGAGTTCTTGCCCAGAGTGGAAGTGCTTACTACTTCGTCGTTAAGGTCGTAGACAGTGACCGTGAGAGCAGCGTTAACGGTCTTGATGTAACGGAACGAAACCGTATCAGCGGTCTTGCTGAAGGTCGCCGTGATCAAACCGGTCGAGCTCTTGGCAACGTTCGTGCCCGAATAAGCTCCAACGCCAACGTTTTTAACAGTGGCACCCGAGAAAGTGATGCCGTCAGCTGCGTAGGCACTGCCAACTGCAGTTCCGTCGGACAGGCTGTCGAAATCAGCGGTGAATGAGATCGCGTGAGCTGCAGCAGCTGCGACTCCAAGAGCGAGTATAGAAATAAGCCGAAAGTTCATGGCATGTTCATTGTATCTCCAGTTCCCGTAAAAGGGGGATAAATTGTCCTGGAGTTAAATCAAATGTGCTAAAATTAGCAAAAAAATCGTTATTGTAACGGAAATTTTGAAACAAACTTTTATGTAAAATAGTAAATATTTAATAGCATAATCAAACAGCCGAAAAATCCGGATTTTTGGATGCTGCTTCCCTCCACTAAAGACTGAAACAAAATTTTTGCCCGTTCCGTTATCACCGCGCTCCTTTTTGTAACTCCAAAGATTGATAGTCCCAACCCGCCGACGCCAACCGCCCTGGTAGTGGATGACCTGAATCTCCTTCTGAAGCCATGGATGGAGAAACCGGATTCCAGATTCAGTGAAGGCGACGCCGACAAATTCTTCACAAACTGTCATTGGCGGCAAGCCGAATGTAGGTGACCGGCCGGATTCCTATCGAAATGAGAGCCAACAGTCAGCCAAGATGGACAAAACGGAATCTCGCCTAGACAGCTCAATAACTGCCAGGGCGAAAACGAGAAAAGCCCGCCCGGAACTATCCGAACGGGCTCTAAGGGGCTTGCGTTTAGTTTCCGCGAGCCGGCGGCTTGGGGAAGTTGAACGGCTTGCCCGTCATCTTCTTCCACTTCGCCTGTTGATCACCGGACAAAGATGCGATCACTTTAGCCGTGATCTTCTCTCGATCCACCGGTGCCTGACCCGGTTCCGGCCGATTCTCTTCCAGAATCGACTGAATCGCGTCGCGCTGGTCCTCGGTCAGATTCAGCTGCTTGGCCGTTTCCGGTCGCAACAGGCTCATCGGAGCCTGCGCTTGGAGCATGATCTCCTGGTGCCGATCAAACTGGGTCTCGGTGAGAATCTCCTTCAGCTTTTCGTTGAGCGCTTCATCCTGCCGACGGCCACCAGGGCCTCCCGGTCCGCCCCCTGGTCTACCTTGACCGCCGGGACCTCCCGGTCCCCCATCACGATCACCGCCGGGTCCGCCCTGTCCACCGGGGCCACCCTGTCCGCCAGGTCCACCGCCGCCCGGTCCACCTTGTCCAGGTCCTCCCCCGCCAGGGCCACCCTGTCCGCCGGGGCCAGCGCCACCGGGACCACCCTGTCCGCGGCCACCGCCGCCAGGACCTCTACCGCCCGGGCCACCGGCCGGAACCAATTTCTTGATCTTGGCAATCTGGTCTTCCGACAGCTTT
>CANFJD010000290.1 GCA_947447315.1 Fimbriimonadaceae bacterium | reverse complement strand
TTAACGATTCGTTCCGGGCTCAACTGGTCGGTTCGGAAGGCGGGATCGACGTCATCATCGAATCCGGGTCGCCCGCCGTGACCGACACGGAGTTCCGTATCGTTCACGCGGCGCAAGATTCCGACCCGTACCGACTCCGGAGTGAAGCTGCCGCCGAGATCGCCCAGACCCTCGGGAAGGGGCGACTGCGAGAAGACAAGATCCTGCCGGAATTCATCGAGGACTTTGGCTGGTGTACATGGGATGCTTTCTACGCCGACGTCAGCCACGACAAAGTCCGCGAGGGACTAGAAAGTTTCCGCGCGGGCGGTGTCCAACCGCGCTATCTGATTCTTGATGATGGTTGGCAGTCGATCTCCGACGGGGAAGGTCACCGACGCCACCTGACCGCCCTAGCCGCCAACGAGAAATTCCCCGGCGATGTCGGCGTCACGGTTCAGATGGCAAAGTCCGAGTTCGCCATCGAAACCTTCATCGTTTGGCACTCGTTCCAGGGTTACTGGGGCGGCACCGGCATTTCTGCCTACGAGCCCGTCACCGTCACCCGGAAGCTGTCGCCGACCATGCAGGCGCGGAATCCCGGTTTTAACAACTGGATCGACCAGGTCGAGACCATCCCGCCGTCCCGCATTCACGCTTTCTACAACGACTATCACCGTCACCTGCGCGCTCAGGGCGTCGACGGCGTAAAGGTGGATAACCAAAGTGCGAACGAATCCACCGCCTACGACTTCGGCGGTCGCGTTGCCATGATCCGGGCGTACCGAGAGGCTCTGGAAGGCAGCACCGCCGTCCACTTTAACGGCAACCTCATTAACTGCATGTCGTGCGGCAATGAGATCCTGTTCCAGGCGTTCGCCTCCAACCTCCTGCGGACCAGCACCGATTTCTGGCCTAATCGCCCCGAAACCCACGGCGAACACCTGGCTGTAAACGCCATCGTCGGCTTCTTTTTCGGCGAATTTATCCACCCCGATTGGGATATGTTCCAGTCTGGTCACGCGATGGGGGCGTTCCACGCCGCCGGTCGTGCCATCAGCGGCGGCCCGGTTTACGTCAGCGACAAGCCCGGTCAGCAAAACTTCGATCTGCTTCGCAAACTGGTGTTGCCGGACGGCAGCATCTTGCGTGCCGTCCGTCCCGGCGTGCCCAGTCGCGACAGTCTGCTCACCGATCCCCGCGAATCGGGCCTCCTGAAAGTCACCAACGTGAACCTCGTCGGCGGCGTGCTCGGCATCTTTAACTGCAGCGATCAGGAAGGTCGCGAAGGCACCTTCTCCCCGTCCGATATCGAAGACCTCGAAGGCGATGTGTTTGCAATCTATGGTCACCAAAGCGGCGAAGTGGTCCGCGTTGAACGCGATGCGAAAATCGCCATCGGCTTACCGCCGCTCGGCTGGGAAATCATCACCGTCGTCTCGCTCGATGCCAATGGGTTCGCCCCGCTGGGCTTGGCCGATATGCTCAATTCTGGCGGGGCCATCCAGTTGTTCGACTCGCTCGACGATGAAGTGGGCCTGACCGCCGACGGTGGTCGCCACGTCGCCTTCGCCGCCCGGCGACCGAAGGAAATCACGTTCAACGGAGAACTCCTGCCTCACCGGTTCCAAAAGGGCCGCCTAGAGTTCAACGTCCCCGCCGAAGGTGGGGTCGTTTGGTTGTATTGGTGATCCTTTACGCCACGCGAGCCGCGCGGCGATAGACATCTTCGAAACGATCGGTCATTCGGTCGAGCGTGAATTTCCGCTCGACCAGTTCCCGACCGCGCTCGCCCATGGCTTCACGCTCACGCTCGTTGGTCAGCAGATAGGAAACGGCCTCCGCAATGGACTCTGGCCGCAGGTCCACCAAAATCCCGGTCTGGCGATCCCGAACCACCTCGGGAAGTGCCCCCACATTGGAAGCCACGACCGCTTTCTTCCGCGCCATCGCCTCAATCGCGGCGACGCCAAAGGTTTCCATCACGCTGGGCAAAGTCGCCAAAGTCATCGCGTCCAGCAGGTTGGGAATATCGTGCCGGACCCCGGTGAAAGTAGCCCGGTCCTGCAACTTCGCCTCGGCTACGGCGTTTTCTACTTCCTCTCGAAATTCTTGTTCAATCCGTCCGACGAACAAAACATGCGCGTTCGGGTGCGACTGCCGGACGTTCTTCATCGCCTCGATTAGCTCTAACTGACCCTTGTCTCGGCAAACCTTCGCCACCAATCCCACCACTTGGCGGTCGCGAGGAATCTCTAATCCGTCCAGCACCGGGCCGCGATCCACGGTTTTGATGTCGGCAAAATCGGTCCCGTTATAAACCGTATCAATGAACCGATCCGGCACGCCGTTGCCGTGCAACATTCCCGCGACGTAGTTGCTCACCGCCACCAGGCGGTTATTTCGGCGTGCCAAACGTCGATAAATCTGGTCGTTATTGGCAATGTGAACGCTGGTTACGATCGGCACCCGCGTCACGAGACCGAGGGCATGGCCAATATAAGCCGCCCGCGTGAGATGCGTATGCACCACCTGGATCCGGTTCATTCGAACCTGACCGATGAGGTGGCCCATAGTCCGAAACCATCCCGTGCCCTTCATACGGGTGTTGTAAACCGGGATGTTTGCGTCGGCCAAAATGTCGGGAAGCCATCCGGGTCCCGGCGTCACCGCTTGAACGTAGTGGGACCGACGCGACAAATGGTCAGCCAGGGAGAAAACGTGACGTTCCGCCCCCGAAGTTGCGCTGCTCGAAACCAATTGCAGAACTCGTAACTGTGCCAATGCTTTGACTTACTTCCTCATCGGTGCGTCGCTACCTAAATTGACGCGAGTGCCGCTCTGCGCTCATAGTACAGAATACCGCCCGACCCGGCGCGCGTATGGTTTACTGGGTCCATGATGGATCAGGCTGACCCGCACCCCGGTGGTCGGCCGAAGATCACGGAACTGCTTCTCATCCGGGATTTCCGCATTCTCTGGATCGGTTCATTTCTCAGTTTCTCCGGCAGTTGGATTCAAAACGTCGCCCAAGGTTTCTTCGTTTACAATTTAACGAACGACGAGGCCAAATTGGCGCTCGTTTCCTTCGCCGGATCGCTTCCCGTTTTCATCCTCGGCACCATCGCCGGTAGCCTAGCCGACTCCGTCAATCCCCGTCGTGTCCTGTTCTGGACGCAGATCGTTTACGCCGTACTCACCCTTTGGCTTGCCTACGCCACTTGGAAAGGGTTTGTGATGTATTGGCAAGTCGTGGCCGTCGCTGGCCTCATCGGCATCACCAGTACCATCGAGATGCCCACGCGGCAGTCGGTGGTTGGCAAAGTGGTCCCGCGCGATCTCCTTTCGGTCGCCGTCCCCGCGCAGGCGATGACTTTCAACGTTGCCCGGATTATCGGTCCCGCCATCGGCGGCAT
>CANFJD010000289.1 GCA_947447315.1 Fimbriimonadaceae bacterium | reverse complement strand
TGCTGCCCGCCGAGCTCTGCTGAGCCAGCGGGAGAAAAGAGATTCCCACCGTGAAAGGCTAAGCCGGCCCCTTACCGCGCTTCTCTTTGATGCGGGCGTCCTTACCAACCTTATCCCGCAGGTAGTACAGCTTGGCGCGTCGAACTCGACCGCGTCGGCTTACTTCAAACTTTTCAACGTTCGGCGAGTGCAGCGGGAACGTTCGCTCCACGCCAACTCCGTTGGCAACCTTTCGCAGGGTAACCGTCTCGGCAATTCCGCCGTGCTTAAGGGCAATTACCAGGCCCTCAAAAAGCTGGGTTCGAACCTTGTCGCCTTCGCGAACCTTTACGTAGGCCTTCACCGTGTCGCCGGGCCAAATGGTCGGCAGATTTTCCTTTTTGTAAGGCGCTGCCACGCTGTCGAGAATTGCTTGCTTTGACATTGATTTACTTCTTCCTGTTGAAACAAACGTTGCCGCTTGCTAAGAGTTCCAGAGGCGAGTAGGAAGTCCCCGCGTGGACACAAGAAAGGATTATGACACATCCGCCGTGGCCCCGGAGCCCGACCGCCGGAGCGCGGCCTTCAGGCCGCATCGAGTCCTCAGGGGCTTCAGCCCCGAGCAACCACGCGAGACAACCATCTGGATCCCGAAACAAAAATGGCAAACCGTCATCAAAGTGCCAAATCCGGAGCGCGGCCTTCAGACCGCATAAGTCCTAAGGGGCTTCAGCCCCGAGCACCTACGCGAAATGTCTAACCGAATACCGCGAGACCGCTACCTTTAGCCATCCGCCAAGTCCGGTCGAACGGTCCGCGTTATCTCGTCCGCCCGAGTCTCCCGCCACTCCCGAATCCGCGCGTGATTCCCACTCAGTAAAACCTCCGGTACCGAAATCCCGCGCCACACTGCCGGACGGGTGTAATTCTCCGCACTCAAACCCCGATCGCTAAAGGAATCCGCCGCCAAACTCGCCGAATCCCCCAAAACGCCCGGCACATTCCGGCAAATCGCATCCGCCATCACCAGCGCCGGCAGCTCGCCCCCGGTTAGCACGTAATCCCCAATCGAATACCGCCGCGCCCCCAAGTACTGAATCACCCGGTCATCAATCCCCTCGTAATGACCGCACAAAAACACAACCGGCCCGCCCGCCGCCAGCTCCACCGCGTCCGCTTGCCGAAAAGGCGTCCCTGCGGGGTCGGTCGAAATCACCACTGCGCCGGGCCAGGCCAGATGCTCCACCGCCAAAGCAATCGGCTCCGCCTTAATTAAAAGCCCCGGCTCTCCCCCAAACGGCGCATCATCCACCTTCGCGTGCCGGTCATAAGTGAAATCTCGCGGATTCACCACCGAGAAATCAACCAGACCCGTCCCCGCCGCCCGGCCCAAAATGCTGGCGTTAACATAAGGCCAAACCGCCTCCGGAAACAAAGAAACGAACCCAATCTTCAACCCAATCAGCATAGCGCACCACCTGGTCCAGTCTGTGTTGCATCACCGGAGCGCGGCCTTCAGTCCGCATGCGTAATCGGGGCTTCAGCCCCGAGCGAACACGCGAGACGACCAACTGGAGTCAACTGCTTCCAAACTGAAGACCTCGTCCAAGCCGAGAATGAGTTCGACCGCCGCTACCTCGAAGGGTGCCACCGCCAAGAAAATTGTCGCTACCGAAAACCCGGGCGGTATCCTAGAAACATGTCTTTGGTGCCCGGCGAACTTCGCTATGTCGATTCCGACGAATGGATTCTTGTAGACGGCGATACCGTAACGATTGGAGTAACGGATTTTGCTCAAAGTGAGCTGGGAGACATCACCTATGTGCAGCTTCCCGAACCGGGGCGAACCCTGCAACAAGGCGAAAACTTTGGCAGCCTGGAATCCGTAAAAACGGTAGCCGACCTGTTCGCGCCCGTCAGCGGGGAAGTCGTCGCCGCCAATCCGGTGGTCGTCGCTCAAACCGATCTGGTAAATTCCGAACCGTACGGCCAGGGTTGGCTCATCAAGATCAAGTTGAGCACCCCTTCCGAGATCGATGGATTGCTGACGGCGGAGGCCTACGCGGCGTATCGCAATTAATGGCGAGACCCTACATTCCGCACACCGAAGCCGACGAGCGAGAGATGCTCGCCGTTATTGGCGCCGATTCGATCGATGATCTCCTTCGAGAAATTCCGGCCAACCTAAAGCTCGCCCCCGGCAGTCTCAATCTTCCGACCGCGCTCGACGAGCCGCGGCTGATGAAGCACCTGGCGGAAATTGCCGCCAAAAACGTAAACCTGTCCGACACTGTTTGCTTCCTCGGCGCCGGCATCTACGAACGGTACATCCCGGCCACAGTGAGTGCGGTGATCTCGCGCGGTGAATTCTTAACCGCCTACACGCCGTACCAACCAGAAGTTTCGCAGGGGTATCTCCAGACGATCTACGAATTCCAGACGATGATCGCCGAGTTGTACGGCATGGAAATCGCCAACGCCTCGATGTATGACGGGGCAACCGCGTTGGCCGAAGCGGCGATCATGGCGACGGGAATCAAAGGAAGGCAAAAGGTAGCCGTCAGCGATGTCGTGCATCCTCACTATCGCCAAGTCATCGATACGTACTGCTGGAGCATGGGAATCGAGGTAGTGACACTGCCGAGTCAGGATGGCCTAACTACCAACTTCGAAGCCGCCGATGGAGCCGCATGCATCCTGGTTCAGTACCCTAACTTTTTCGGGCTGATCGAAGATTTATCCGCCGTGCGGACCGCCGCCGATGCTCATGGCGCCCTGATGATTGTCAGTGCCGACCCAATTGCTTGCGCTTTGCTCACCCCTCCCGGCCACTTCGGCGCCGATATCGTAACCGGTGAGGGCCAACCAATGGGCGTCCCGATGGGATTGGGCGGTCCGCTGGTCGGCCTATTCACCTGTAAGTCAGAGTTCGTACGCCAAATCCCGGGCCGAATCGTAGGGCGAACAAAAGAAGCCCACGGTGACAAGCCCGGGTACGTCATGACCCTGCGAACCCGCGAGCAGGACATCCGCCGCGAAAAAGCGACATCAAACATCTGTACCAATGAGGCCCTCATGGCCCTCGCCTGTACGGTGTACATGACGGCACTCGGGAAGAATGGCCTGCGCCAAGTAGCCGAGTCATCGGTGCGAAATACTCAGTACGCAATTGATCAACTAACGGCCATTCCTGGGGTCAAACTAAGGTTTGTGGGCAAGCGATTTGACGAATTTGTCTTGACGGTCCCAAGCGAAGCCTCTGGAGTTCGGGATCAATTACTCGGCAGGAATATCTTGGCCGGACTGCCTTTGGGCCCGTATTATTCGGGAATGGAGAACGATCTCCTGATCGCCGTAACCGAAGTGAGAACGAAGGCCGAGATCGATGGGTTTGCTGAAGCCTTGCGGTCAACCTTGGGCCAGTAAAGACTCGGAAAAAGAGAAAGCG
>CANFJD010000288.1 GCA_947447315.1 Fimbriimonadaceae bacterium | reverse complement strand
TGCGTTCGGAAGCCGCTGGGCAGAGCTGATGGCGGCAACGACCGTGTTCACCTTGCCCGTGATCGTGCTGTTCTTTTTTGCTCAGAAGACCTTTATCCAGGGGATTTCCACGACGGGCGGGAAGTAGGGGTTGAGTTCGAGAACGGCCCAAGAACTTGGATTCGTTGACGACTTTTGCGCGTCCGGTCGATTCGTCAAACTTGAGGAGGTGTGATCGACAGCGTCGAGCGTAATGCTTTTTTGGAGTTCATACATATAGAGGCGAAATTGGGATTTTGACAACCAGTTTCGCAGCAGAAATCGGCATTTTGCCCCGCAACCGTCGGGGTGCAGGGGTTTCGGAGCGTGATTTTCCACTTCGGCAGGTGCCTCGGAATATCGTCCAGCTATTCGGCCCACGGCGGGAGAAGCCACCCGCCGCCTACGGGTTCTGGCGCGTTGAAGGGCGGAGGAACCTTAGCCGTTGCGCATCAAGAAATCGGTGCCGAAAACCATTGCCGCTAAGATTAGCGTGGTTAGGCAAAGGCCGATGATGCTGGGAATCATTAGGGTTGGGACAAGAAAGAAGCCGACCGCACAGAGTAGCCAAGGTATCCCAACCTTGGCGGCATCCTGCCAATAGATGTCCCCGTTATACAATCCCCAAGCCAGCACGGGAATGAACGGTACGAGGAACCAGATCACAACGATTTATCATATCAGGGCCTGACAGTCTGGCCTGTGACCATATTAAATATCGGGACCACGATGGTCCCGATATTTAATATGGTCCATTCACTTTCAATTCATCCGCCGCACGTTAGTGAGCGGCGGCGGGTCTTTCTTGGGCCTTGTCGGATTCGGCTACTTGCTTTCGCATCTTATCGGCTTCCATTTCGTCGACCGATTTTGTGTGTAACCGGGCAGCGCCGGCGTATTGGCGGGTATCCACAGTGGGATTCTTCAGTCGCTCATCAGCAGCGGGAATTTCATCGGCCCACTGCGGTAGCCACTCGCCCAGGGAGACCACCATTTCGTCGGCCATTTGCCAAACTTCTTTGGTATTGCAAACCGCGCCGGTGAGCGGGTCTAGCAGGATCGCCTGCCGAAGCTTGTCGTAATCCTCTTCAAGTGCGGCTTCCACGGCCAGACGCTGGACGGAGATGCTCGCATTGCATACGGCGGCGCAACCGGTGGGGAGATCGCCGACGATGGGCATGTTGATGCCGTTGCGATCCACATAGCCAGGGGCTTCAATGATCGCATCGTCGGGGAGATTCTTAATGACGCCGTTGTTCACCACGTTAAAGTGGCCACGGTACAGCCGACCCGTTTCCAGGGACTCGATGATGTAGGAACCGTGCTCTTCGCCGCGCTTATCCGGCGTGAATTTGTTGGGCTCGCCGGTCATCCAGTTCGGGAAGTCGTGCTCAAACCAGCTTCGGCCTTCGGTGCAGACGCGTAGGTAGCCACCGGTTTCGCCATTGATCCACGTGCCCAGGTCGATCCAATCGAGAATTTCGCTCGGCCGCTTTCGGTACCACGGAAGGTATTCGCTTAGGTGACCGTTGGATTCGGTGCTGTAGTAGCCGAACCGACGAAGCATATCGATACGCACCTTTTCCGTCTTGATGAAATCCGCATCCGCTTCGAACGCTTCCAGCAAGTGCGGAACCATGTCGATGCCGTTCCACTGAACCTGGATGTACCAAGTTTGGTGATTGATGCCGGCGCAGATGATGTCTACGTCCTTTTTGGTGAGTTTGGCGTCGGCGTCTAGGAGGCCGCGCTTCTTGGCCCAGTTCTCGGTAACGCGGGTGATTTGATGGTGGCCGCCTTGCACCCCGTGGCAGAGGCCGACGGTTTGGATGTTGGAATAGTGGTTACAGGCCCAGGTGAGCATGGCCATCGGGTTGGAGTAGTTCAAAAACAAAACGTCATCCGCCGACACTTCCTCCATGTCCTGGCAGAAATCCAGCAGGGCTGGGATTCCACGTTGGGCGTACATGATTCCGCCCGGGCCCAGAGTGTCGCCCACGCACTGATCCACACCGTATTTCAGCGGAATGTCCACATCGTGCTGGAAAGCCTCCAATCCGCCCACGCGCACGAAACTCAGCACGTAATCGGCCCCTTCCAAGGCGCGACGACGGTCGGTGGTTGTCTCCACCGATGCAGGGACATGATTTGCCTCGATATCCCGCTTCATCAACTGCGCCACCATTTCTAGGTTGTGCTCATTGATATCGGTAAACGAGAACTGCGTGTCTTGCAATTCGGGAACGCAGAGGATGTCTCGACAAATGCCACGGGTGAATCCCACCGATCCGGCTCCGATGACGGCTATTTTGATGCTCATATTTTTACTTCAGATGATTCGAAGGAAACCTACGTCGCAGTTTAACGACCTGGCGAAGTTTCATGCCACCCCAATTCTCTTGCACAACAAGGTGTTTCTGCGCAGCCATTTTAATCGCTCCATCGGCAATCAGTCGGCGAATCATTTGGAATGATAGACTCTGATTGAATCCTGGTAACTTCATGGGAATGATCGTGGCAATTGGGGCGGATCACGCTGGATTTGAATTAAAGAACCATTTGGTGGCGGAGTTAGAGACCGAGGGGTATGACGTCGTCGACTTGGGAGCCCACGAATTCGTTGCCACGGACGACTATCCTGACTTTGCCATTCTGGTGGCCGAAGAAGTGGCAGCGGGTAAGGCGCAAAAGGGCATTGTCATCTGCGGATCGGGCATCGGCGCATGCATTGCTGCCAACAAGGTGAAGGGAGCAAGAGCGGGGCTTGCCACCGACACCTATTCCGCGCACCAAGGAGTTGAGCACGATGATATGAATGTATTGACCGTCGGCGCGCGAATTACGGGGATTGAAGTTGTCCGCGAGATCGTGCGGAGCTATTTGACTGCCACGTTTAGCGGCGAGGAACGGCATATCCGCCGTCTCAATAAAGTGCTAAACGCGGAGCGCACGATGGCCGAGCCAGATGATAGCCCAGCTTAGTATCGCGTCCCAAAGTTGATTCGCAAGTAAAATGGAATGAACGGGGCCCGATGAAGTGCCTGCGAGATAGTCCGTCTCCCGCTAGGAATTTCAAATGAGCCAAACCCTGCATCTAGACACTTACGCGGGCCCCGTGGCCGAAGCCATCGAGCAATTGGTGGCTGAAAACGCCGTTTCGCGATTCTGGGCGAAGGATCCCACTTTATGGGCACCAGCCCCGGCCGATGAAGTCGGCGCGTTCCTGGGTTGGATTGATGTGGTGCCGAAGATTCAGGCTCGCATCGCAGAGATTAATGATTTTGCCGCCGATGTTGCGGGGTCTGGATTCACGCGGGTGGTTCTCGCAGGCATGGGTGGATCATCTTTGTGCCCGCTGGTTTTAAGCCAGGTCTTCCCGACGGCGATTCCGTTCCACGTGCTGGATAGTACGCACCCGG
>CANFJD010000287.1 GCA_947447315.1 Fimbriimonadaceae bacterium | reverse complement strand
GCCGTTCTTGATCAAATCGGGAATGGAGGTAAAGACCCCTAGCACCATCGAGTCGTGGTCGGCATTGACCCCTTCTGTTACCCAGTACAACTTTCTAAACATCATTGTTAGCTCTTCCCGGTACGGTGGGCATCCACCGCGCCGTACCCATAAGAGTACCGGTCACAGCGGACCGGTGGCGAGCATTCGTCCCACGCGAACGTGGGACGGCGCGAAATCTTACGGGATACTTACGCGTCCCAGACGAACGGTTCGGCATCGGTAAGGATGCGGCCCTGCTCGTCAATCGCCTTCTCTAGGTATTCCGGAAGCGTAAAGCAGGCCTGGTGGAAGCGACCGGTGTAGTACTTGGTCTTCACTCCGCGGGCGGCGTGGCGGGCTTCGATCTCTTCGCGGGTCAGGGCCAGCGGGTCGTGCTTCTTACTAGCGAGGACGAATCCCCACGGCTGGAAGAAGGTGTTGACCATGCCGTAGTAGCCGGCCACATGCGGGAAAACTTCCTGCAGGGTTTTGATGCAGCTGACCATACAGGCCGGGTAATTCTCGCTGGCGGAACCGGCTTGGAGGGCCAGGACGCCGTCGTCGCCCAGGGCATCGAAGCAGATTTGGAAATACTCCTTGGTGAAGAGCATTTGACCCGGACCGTCTTCGTGCGGGTTCGGGAGGTCGCTCAGGATGACGTCCCAGTTGTTACCCTTTTCGCGAACCAACCAGCCCCGAGCGTCTTCGTGCAACAGCGTGGTGCGCGGATCTTCGAAAGCGCCTTGGTGCCATTCGGGCATGTGGACCTTCACCATGTCGACGAGTTCTTCGTCGATGTCGATCATGGCGGCTTCGGTGACCGTGTTGTGGAAGAGCGCTTCGCGCAGAGTAGCGCCTTCACCGCCACCGCAGACCACCACTCGCTTAGGGTCTGGGTGAAGCGTCATGGCCGGCTGGCTCATGCACTCGTGGAAGATGTACTCATCCAGCAGCGAAGTTTGGATGTTGTAATCCAGGAAGAGCGACTTACCGAATCGCGGCACGTTGGCGATTTGGTAGGTCTGGTACTGGGTTTTGCCTTCCAGGAGCATCTTCTCGACGCGGTACTGCCAAATGGCGGCGGAAGTATGAGTTTCGTTGATAAAGATGCCGGTGGCGTCGCTGGACATGAACCCCTAGTTTACTTTCCGGGGGCGGGCGTCGGCGAGTTCGGGGTTAAAAGGTCCAGACCGATCAAAAGCAGCGGGTACATCCCCGAAATGCCGGCAAGTAGGCGATACTCGTAATTGGATAGAGATACTAGCATTACGTGGACGCGCACGTACAATTGATTTCGGGATGGCAGCATGGCACAGTATCATCACAAAATTTTAACAAAGAAGACTTACGATCACCAAAAGGTGTGATATCATTTTTGTATGCGAAGAATCTCGGCGAGTTTGGCATTTGGGGCTTTTTGGCTTCCACTCGCTTTAGGGGGGGAGGAAGTAGCAAAGTGGCAGTTAGCAAACTACGTGAGGCCCTCTCTAAGTTTAAGTTCGCTTAGACGTCCGGGCTTTGACCCACCCTTAGGTTCTCAGGCACCAAAAGAATTGACTAAGTTGGTTCGCCTACCTGCAACGTTTGTCGTCTGGTCCTCTTGCGACGAATGTTCGCTTGTTAGCGTTAAGGATTACGAGTCGAAGTACGGCTTTTACCATGTGTTTGCTGGAACGGACGCTCCAAGACGACAAACGACAAAGCCTTGGAAAACGGCAAGCGATCAGTTGCTGGATGCCCTGCACGTTTCATTCTCTCCGAGAGTCTACGCGGTTGGGGCAGATAATTCGATTACATTCGTTCAGCCACAACCATGTCTGCCGCGAGAGATTGGGCAATTGCTAACCGACGCGAACAGGTCGTGGGAGCAATGAGCGAACGGGCGGAAGCTGTTCGTACATGCAATGCAATTCTTGCAGCCATCCTGCTCGAGCTCGGTCTTGAGCTAATTATGTTTGCCATTAATCGGTCTTCTTCATCCCGATACATTAAACTTTTTTTTATTAATAATGGAGAGTACTTTCACATACTCACGTGGGCAGCAGTTGCCATCTTGTCGTCGCCCTTAGGAACGAAACGATTCCTTACTTGTGCGTTAGCGTTTGCCTTAGTTACTTACTCGAATTTCCAGTTCCGAGGTCCTTGGGTCTGGGATGGTACCTTTGATCATTCAGATTTAAGTTATCGTAAGTGGCTAATTTCTGGATTAGTGGGTTTGACAGTTGGCACGGCCTTCTCATGGAAGTGGCAGCCAGCATTAAGGGATGAGCGATTACTCAGCACCATCTTTATTAGCCTGTTCATCTTGATGATTTCAACGGTAGTACTCTCAGGGTTGCTTCCTGTTGACTCAGCAGATCCATCAACCAAGCCCCTTTTTGTTGCGACAGGACTGACCGCAGCGACGATTTTGCTATGGGCGAAACGAGAAGCATGAAAAGAAAAGGTTATACAATTACGGAAATCCTGGTTGTCACGGCAATCATCATCACACTAATAGCGATCATCATTCCCATTGTCTCTTCAGCAAAGGATCGTGCTAAAGATACTGTCTGCACTTCGAACTTACGTCAGCTGTACCTTGCCACAATGATGTATAAAGACGAAAACGAAGGATGGCCGATTGGGCTCATTTCCGAGAAGCCATTCGTTGGTTATCTTGGCAACACGGTGTTGAAATGCCCAGCGGCGGACCATGCAGCTCGCGGGGATCGGAATGACTATATTTTGACAATTGAACCGGATCCAAAGATTAAATTGCCCTTTCCCGGGGATGAGTATTTGGAAAATAAGAATCTATATAACGATATAATTTCCTGCCGCGAGAAGCGTGGTGATGTGTTTCCTGTAGTCGTCGATAAAAACCATGTGAAGTTATCGCGACGCCTACCGGACTCACGAGTTATTTTCGTACGCCTCAACGGCCAAATCGAAACCAAGCCGTTCTACTTTCAGGATTTCTCCCGCCATTCCGAAAACTTGCCTTGCCATTACTCCTTAAGAGAGTTGAACCTATGAAATTCAAGATACATTTGAACCTATTGTTCGTCATCGCGTCGTTAGGCAGTATCGCAATTGCGAGCTGTCCGCAGCCAGGTCCTTCAATGCCACCTTGCCCTTGGTACGGCGGAGTATCGTATGGTGTTGCATATTGGCCTTGCTGTGACATGACAAGGGCTTGTCCGGCGGCCTCAACCACACACTATGCCCGCTTCTACCGCCACCAACCTTTGCTACTTGCGCAGGGAAGTTACGTTTGCCGAGACGGAAATCCATATGACACCGCGATCGAGCAATGCCAATGCTGTGGGGATCCAGAGGTGAATCGCACGGGTTGTGTTGAAAACCCGCCGTATTAGCACTACGAGAACTTACTCTAAAGTGGTAGTGGTTTCATTCTGTCCGTCAGTAGAGATTG
>CANFJD010000286.1 GCA_947447315.1 Fimbriimonadaceae bacterium | reverse complement strand
GGTTCGGATCGTCGATACCGCTGGCTTTCGGCTCGAAAGGCTGAATACTCTTTCGATCAAATAGCGCCGTAATTTCGGATTCGTCACACTATAGTAATGAAAAATCGGATCGGCTTGACGCGATTTCTTGACTGCGACGCGATGGCCGGGCTGGTGCGTCAGGTCGGAATTTTGCCCCTGATGCAACAGATGCTTGTGGCCATGCGTGAGGATTACGTCCGCTGGCCGGAGTTCGAGAAATCCGCCCGGCTCGCGGTGCATTCCCCGGTCGGAGTGATCGAGCTCATGCCGATTGCCGATCAAAATCAGTTCAGCTTCAAGTACGTAAACGGTCACCCGGGCAATCCTGCCTTGGGGATGCCGACCGTCATGGCGTTTGGCGCTCTGGCGGATGTCGCGACTGGCTTTCCCGTGCTCCTGTCGGAAATGACCATCCTTACCGGCATCCGAACGGCGGTAGCCTCGGCACTTGCGGCCACCGTTTTGGCCCGCAAAGACGCCCGGACCATGGCGATGATTGGCAACGGTGCGCAGGCCGAATTCCAGATTCTTGCCTTTGCTGAACTCATCGGCATACAACAGTTCTATCTGTTTGATACGGACCCAGCCGCCACCGAAAAGACTATCCAGAACCTCCGGGGCTTTCCCGCAGTGGAATGCATCCCTGCTATGAGTGCGGCCGAGGCGATGTCCCGCGCCGATATCATCACGACCGCAACGGCGGATAAGACGCGTGCGGTCATCATTCGGGAGAGTGACTTGCGTCCCGGAATCCACATTAATGGCATCGGTGGCGACTGTCCTGGCAAAACCGAATTAGCGGCGGGAGTGTTGGAAGGTGCCCGCGTTGTGGTGCAGTACGAACCTCAAACCCGGGTGGAGGGTGACATGCAGCAGCTGTCGGCGGAATTTCGGCCCGTTGAGTTGTGGGAAATTTTGGCCGGCCGAGCCGAAGGTCGCCAATCGGCCGATGAAGTGACGATATTTGATTCGGTGGGATTTTCCATTGAAGATTTCTCCGCCCTGCGCACGGTATGGAAATTGGCGTCGATACACGATTCTGGTCACACGATCGAGCTCATTCCGCAACTGGATGATCAAAAGAATCTGTTCGGACGACTGGGAATCTCGCCGCCGTTATAATTGCGCGACGCCCTTAGAAATGCACCCATAAGAGTGGACATCAGGGAGGCAATTTTCCGTCCCATACTCCGGCTGTGATTACCAAATCATTCATGATTTTGTCTCTTGTTGCCGTGTTTGCTACGGGTGCCCAGGCTGCGAACCTGGTGGTTAACGGAGATTTTGAAGCTGAGTCTTACTCCGGTGCTGTCCAGTTGTCCTCGCTTTCCGGCTGGAACATCAATGGCGTTGGCAATGTTGCTGGCTTGCAAGCCGGATACCTCGGAGCCGCCACCCAGATGATCGATCTGAGCGGCTACTACGACGGGACCGCCGGTAGCGGAATCAACCAGACCGTAACCACCACGGCGTCAAGCAAGTATGCGGTCAACTTCGACGTATACACTCCCTACGGTGGCACCGTCACGTTCAAGCTGAACAATAACGTGGTCGCAACTGGCCTCAGCAGTGGCAGCTACTCCTACGAGTTCTCTGGCACCGGTGCTGACAACATCGACTTCATCTCGGACTACGGCATCACTACTCATCTCGACAACGTCTCGGTGCAGGCCGTTCCGGAGCCGATCTCCATGTTCACGCTGGGCGCGGGCGCCTTGGCCCTCGTTCGTCGACGCCGCAACGCTAAGTAATTAGGCGGTCGTTCTACCATAAGCCTCTTTGACCACTCGGTCGGAGAGGCTTTTTTCATTGGGTTCCGATGAAGGCAGCCTAGGGACCGCATACTATTCCTGTGTTCACGCCTTTTCGCGTCTGGTGCCCGGCTAAGATCAATCTTTTTCTCAGCGTAGGGCCCCGTGACGCGCGGAGCTACCATCCGTTGCGCACCGTTTTCCAGTCGATTTCTCTCTCCGACGAGTTAATCTTCCAGCCTGGCACCGGAAAGGTGACATGGGAATTTCCGGACCCGCGCGTTAACTTTGAGGTCCCTAGTCGCAACACGATCACCAAAACCATCGGACGGCTTCACGAAATTGCCCCCCTCCCGAATTTTGATGTCACGGTGGTGAAACGGATTCCCGTAGAGAGTGGATTAGGCGGGGGATCGAGCGACGCGGCTGGAATCATCCGGGCGGCGGAGCACTGGGTAGGGCCGCTTCCGATGGCGGAGAAACTGGGCATCGCCAGTTCTGTCGGCGCGGACGTGCCGTATTTTCTGGTTGGGGGCCGCGCTTACGGGGAAGGCTACGGCGAAAAGTTGACCGCATGGCCAGACGATCCGCCTCAGGCCGTGCTGATAGCCAAGCCGGCCGCGTCGTGTTCAACGTCGGCGATGTTTCAGGAGCTGGATGCCACCGTTCGGGCATGGCGCGACTACACGCCCGGCGAGCACTACAACGACTTTGAACGTGTGGCTCCGGCCGAGAGCCTGCAACTGATTGAGCAGATTGCGGTTGAAGGAGCGAGCCGTACCGGACTTACCGGGTCTGGCTCAGCCGTCTACGGATTGTTTTCCGGCATCAGCGAAGCCGCTGATGCCGCGCGAAACCTAGACGCGGAGTTCACCTGGGTCGGTCAAACCATCACTCGAGATCACTGCTTCCGGCTAGATGTCTTGAGCACCGGGGCGTGAATCTGCTCCATCGAGACGACCTTTCCGTTTGCATCAAACTCGAACTCTATCGGTACCTCGACCGCGCCAACTTGCATGGCATACCGATCAAACCGGTGCCCGTCGTAGTCCTCGCCGTCCAGGTATCGGTAGGTCTTTGCCATCTTGCCAAAAATTTGAAACGCCTGGCGAACCGCTAATCCGCGCGTCGTGTTCAGCATGCTCATCATTTCCGGGCTAAACGCCGAATTATCGAAGTTGCCTCGCGCCCATTTCCGGAACGTCACCATCAGTTCTAGTGAGCGTCTCTCGTTCGCGTCGGTCTCGGCGCGGAGCAGCGGATTCCAACTAGGATCCAGAATCCCCAGCGCCTGTCGGCACGCCTGAGAAGGAGCAAGTCCTGCACCGTTCGTCAACACGATCATCGTGAGGTTTTTGCTCGGAACCCGGAAGATTTCGCTGGACATTCCCGTGGTGTTGCCGCCGTGTTCAATGATCTCGCGTCCCCGGTCACGATGCAAAAAGAACCCCGTTCCGTAGCCGGCTTTGCGACCGTTATTGAAGACAAATGCCGTCTGCATCGCCGCCACCGATTCTGGCTTCAAGATCTTTGGGTGGTCCAGTTCATTGGCCCACTTGGTCAGGTCGTCGACGGTCGACACGAGCTCACCCGCACCCTTTGCCAGCGATGGATTAATGACGGGTCGGTTCGTATAACCCTTTCCGGTCCAAGCGTAGGGACGGGCACG
>CANFJD010000285.1 GCA_947447315.1 Fimbriimonadaceae bacterium | reverse complement strand
GTGACTACGGTCTGCTAAATTCTGCTTTGCTGGGAGTGGGAATCTCTCCTCCCAACTGGCTGGGCGATCCGGCATGGGCGAAAGCAACCCTCATTCTCATCGCCATGTGGGGGTGCGGTCAGGCCATGATCATTTACCTGGCGGGTCTGCAAGATGTACCGGCGTCGCTCCTGGAAGCCGCCGAACTAGACGGAGCCAAGCCTGTCAGCCAGATGCGCCATGTCATTTTGCCGATGCTGTCTCCGGTCATTCTGTTCAATGTGATCATGGGGATCATTGGCTCCTTGCAGGTGTTCACCGTGCCCTATATCATGTTTCCCGGTGGAGCGCCGGCCCGGTCCACATACTTCTTCGCCATGTACCTTTATGACAACGCGTTCCTGTATCAGCGTATGGGCTACGCCAGTGCCATGGGTTGGGTCATGTTCGGCATCACATTGGGCCTCACGTTGCTGTCATTGAAGGTCTCCGAAAAATACGTTCACTACGAGGGTGGCTAGACGATGACTCCCCTACAGAAAAAACAACTAAAAATCGCCCTGACTCACGTTGCCCTTGTCTTGCTGTCGGCACTCTTCGTGATGCCGATTCTGTGGATGTTAACCACGTCGGTTAAGCCGATCAACGAGACGATGACGTCGCCACCGCGATGGATCCCCAGTCAGTTTCAGTTCGGCAACTACCGCGACGCTGTCATGTACGGCAGCAAAGAACTCGGATACATTCCTTTCCTGGTCTATGCCCGGAATACGGTCATCATCACGATCCTGACCGTAACCGGTGCCGTATGTTCCAACGCGCTGGTGGCATATTCCTTCGCTCGCCTAAAGTGGCCCGGCCGCGACCTGTTCTTCAGCGTCACACTCGCGACGATGATGGTGCCGTTCCCGGTCATCATGGTGCCGACGTTTGCGCTGTTTCGCTGGCTCGGATGGGTGGGTACATTCCGACCGCTATGGGTGCCCGCATTCTTCGCCAGTGCGTTCTCCATTTTCCTCCTTCGGCAGTTTTTCCGAACCATTCCCATGGAGCTCTCGGAAGCGGCAAAGATCGACGGTGCCAGCGAACTGCGGACCTTTGTTGATGTCATTATTCCGCTCGCCAAGCCCGCCCTGGCCGTCGTCGCCTTGTTCACCTTCATGGGTTCCTGGAACGACTTCATGGGCCCGCTGATTTACCTGGTGGATCAGAAGACCTTCACGCTATCGGTTGGATTACAGGCGTACCAAACCACTCACGGCGGCACGCCATGGAATCTATTGATGGCAGCCTCCGCGATGGTAATTTTGCCGATCGTTGTGGTCTTCTTCTTCGCCCAGAAGCTCTTCATTCAAGGAATTGCCACCAGCGGCCTCAAGTAGTTCATGCTCCCAGCACTGTGGTTACTGATCGCGGTTGGGCCACCCAAGGTCGTGTGCCTAGATTCTGGTCATCCCAGTGAGGTTGGGCGAGGAACACAGGGCAAGCGTATCTCGGAAATGGCCCTGGCTTGGGTCATTGCGGGGAAGGTTCGCAGAAAACTCGAGGTGGAGGGGATTCGCGTGGTGATGACCAAGCAATCGGAGACGGAATACGTCTCGAATATTCGCCGGGCTGAGATTGCCAATCGGGCGAATGCAAATCTGATGTTGCGGCTTCACTGCGACTCCAGTTCAGAGACCGGATTCACGGTTTTTTCGCCATGGCAAGCGGGTACTTACCACGGCAAGACTGGACCGTCGCGAGAAACAATTGAACGCTCCCGATCGGCTGGCGACCAAATTCATCGCTCGCTACAAACGCGCTTGAAAGGGAAGCTGAAGGATAATGGCTTTCAGCCCGACTCAAAAACCGCCGTCGGAGCGCGATACGGTGCTCTCATTGGCTCAATCTACTCGCAGGTGCCGGTGGTCTTAGTAGAAATGTTTACTCTGAATAACACCACGGGCGGCTCGACAGATGAAGGCTATGCCGTCTCGGAAGCGGGTCAATCGGCAATGGTTTTGGCCCTCGTCGATGGCGTAAAGCAAGCGCTCGGCCTCCGCCAAGTGCATCCACAAAGGTAGGCTTCCACGCGGTGCGAATTGCCTTCGTAATAACCCAGGCCGAATCGATCGGTGGATCCAACGTCCATGTTCGCGATCTGTCTGCCGCCCTGCTAAGAGAAGGCCACACTGTCCGCGTATTTGTGGGAGGTGAGGGGCCGTACACGGAGACGTTGCGAGACCTGGACATTCCGTATACGGTGGTCCAAAATTTGGTTCATCCCATCTCGCCCATTACCGACATAAAGGGCATATTTGAACTCAAGCGTTTGTTGAAAGAGTTCCGCCCGGACCTGGTTTCCACCCACTCCAGCAAGGCGGGCCAATCGGGCCGATTTGCTGGCAAGTTGGCAAAGGTGCCGGTATTATTCACCGCCCACGGTTGGCTGTTTGTCGATGGCGTTAGTAAGAACCGACAACGGATTGCTCAACTCATGGAGAAGGTTGCCGGGTGGGTTTCGCCCAAGGTCATCACCGTCTGTGAAGACGATCGAAGGCTCGCCCTCGAAAAGAAGGTGTTGCGGCCAGATCAGGTGGTGACCGTGCATAACGGCATGCCAGATTTGCCCGACCGCGCCGATCCGTCGCGAACGCCGCCAAGATTGCTGATGGTCGCCAGAATTAGCGACCAGAAAGACCATCCCACCCTGTTCCGCGCCCTCGCCAAGCTGAAAGACCGCGAATGGTATTTGGACTTAGTAGGGGGAGGGAACGACCAGCCAAAGCTGGAAGCCCTTGCCCAAGAACTGGGGATCGCCGACCGAGTTACGTTTCATGGCGCCCAGAAAAATGTCCGCCAGTATCTAATGAACGCGCAAATCTTTGTGCTGGCAACGCACTACGAAGGGTTTCCTCGCAGTACCGTCGAAGCGATGCGCTCGGGCTTGCCCGTCGTGGTGACCGACGTGAACGGGTGCATTGAAGCCCTCGAGCCGGGCGTTACCGGTTTTGCCGTACCCGTGCACAGTATTGACGCGTTGACGGAGGCACTGGGCAAGCTTATCGATGATCCCGCCCTGCGTTCCCAAATGGGAGCCGCCGGACGGACTCGTTACGAGACTCACTTTACGTTCGACTTCATGTTCGCGAAAACCAAAGCGGTTTACGAAGAAATGCTTGGTCGTCCGCTGTCGCCTTAAAGTTCGGTGAATCGGCGGGTAGTATCCGCTACCGCCTTCAATCGCAGGTCCGTGGAGGTGAGATCTCCCCACTCGCGAATAAATGGCTCCGTCACCACCGGGCCGTCATATCCAATCGCCTTTAGGTGACTCACAAAAGTCTTCGCATCAATCTTGCCAGTCGCCAGCGGTAGTCGTCGGTCTCCGTCAATCTGCTCCTCAGCTTCTCGGCCTTCGGCTCCGTCATTCGTATGGACGTAAACAATATCGTCGGCGATCAAGGATTGAAGTTGCGACAGCGAAGCGCCGCTGG
>CANFJD010000284.1 GCA_947447315.1 Fimbriimonadaceae bacterium | reverse complement strand
GTGACAAATTGACCTCATCCAAATTGGATGGAATTGCCCGTTCGCCCCGAATTTTCCCCCACGCCGAGTTGGTGGCATCACTGGAAAAAATACGGAAGGGCGAGCGATCGGCGTTTGCATCGGGAATTGGCGGTTCTCGTAGATTGGGCAATTACGCCTACTTTGTTCCGCGATGGTTAGACAAAACTGGCGCGATATGGCTGGAGGCGCTGGTTCGGGTGGATATGACCAAACCAAACCCCAAGCCGGAATTGATAGCCCGGATACCGGGAACAACGTTAGCGCGGAACGCTTTGGATAAATGGCTGCTGGCGGACGATGGCGGACTCGCGTTGCCAGTGACCACCCCGGAAGGGTGGTCGATTTTGAGGATCAAGGACGAGCAGGTGTTTCCGTATCCACAGGAGGGGACCCTAATGGATTTGAACGGAGACCGATATATCCAGAAATTATCCAGCAATCTTTATCAATACGGTTTAGTGAACTGGAAGACTCCGAAGCTGACAATGCAGTATGAGAGTCGAATGCCGTTGGCATTTACGCCCGTAGATACCGATCTGTTGATCTCCCAGACTGAGACGAAGTCGTCAGTGGTGTTCCTTCCGACAGGGGCACAATGGAATTTACCGGCGCGCTCCATGATTGAGGCGATCGGGCCGTTTTTGTTGGCATACCGGGTGAAAGATGGGGGTGGCGTGACGGAAGGCAGCGTTTTTCGGCGGGCAACCGGCGAGAAGCTTGCATCGTGCACGATCGCCTCGAAAAAGTAGCGGCTTCCCTGCTGGGCCCTCCGTCCCTTGTTGCATGGCGACGCTGGATGGCGATCTGTGGCGGTTCAACTTTGTGAACGTGGTGCTTGTAGACGTTTCCGACGACTATCGGTATCTATTGGACCCGTTGCCATCGGAGTGCTATCCGGTGATTGCTCAGAAACTGGTACCAACCGTTCTTGCCACGCGATCTCTTCCGACGGTGGTGGCAGAAGAAGGGTTTTTGTACGATTGGCACGAGACTTCTCCCAATCATACGGAGCCCTGGTACGTCGGAATGGTTCGCACGGATATCGAAGTTAAGTCGGTATGACTCATTCTGAATGGCGACCTTGTGGGAAAGTCACCGTAGAATGGGTTGTCATGATTTCTTTCGTTGCAACCCTGTTGATTGGATGTGCCACCAGCAGTCCCAACATTAATTCTGCCTCGCTTAGCTTTCCAGCCGACCCGGTGATGAAGCAAGGATCCTTTACTTCGGCGGCATTTCCCTACATGGAGGGCAGTACGGCGCTGGAAGGATTTATTGCCTCCCCAACGACACCGGGGAAGCATCCGGCGGTTTTGGTGATTCACGACTGGAACGGTCAGGACGATTACGAAGCCGGTCGGGCAAAGCAGTTGGCGGCGATGGGCTACGTTGGCGTGGCCATTGATGTTTACGGCAAAAGGGTTCGACCCAAGACCCCGGCGGAAAGTGGAGCGGAAGCCGGCAAGTACTACACCGATCGCGACCTTTTCCGACGGCGGCTTCAGGCGGCTTTTGACGCGGTGAAGGCTCTACCGAACGTGGACACTTCTAAGATGGCGGCCATTGGCTACTGCTTTGGCGGAGGCGGAGTTTTGGAGATGGCGCGGATGGGATTGCCGTTGAAGGGCGTGGCGTCGTTCCACGGTGGGTTCAAGACCGACAAACCGGCGCAAGCGGGCATGGTGAAGGCGAAAGTGCTGATTCAGCACGCGCTGGGAGATCCGGCATCGCCGCGGGCGGATCAGGAAGCGCTCTTGAAGGAGCTGACCGATGCGGGAGTTGACTTTCAGGCTACTTTCTACAACTTGAATACGCACGCTTTCACGGTGCCGGGAGCGATGTATAACGCGGATGCCGACCGACGAAGCTGGAAGGCGTTGAACAACTTCCTTTCCGAAATCTTCTCTTAAGCGGCGGTTAACGAAGGTCCCGAAATGTCGGAATATCGGGACCTTTGCCCGCAAATATCGTCGAACCTGGCGGATGATAGAGGCGTTAGAGAGTAGGAGCAGATCTTTGGCAATGGAATGCCCTTATCGCACGCGGCGAGTGAATCGCTGAGGATCAATTGGCAAAAGCAGACTTTCGTTTTCGTTCTCCCCGTGAGAAGTCAGGTTTCTTCCCTTCCATCGCGGCATGGTTCCGAGGATCCTATACGGGTTGGAAATGGCTGATCGTCATCCTTCCGTTGCAGGCGGTTTCGGCCTGGACGAACGTGATGGGCTTGCGCTTGGCGCTTGATTGGCCGATCGCGGTGGTGATGGGAATTGGCTTGCAGGCGATCGCGCTTTATATCGGCCTAGGGCTCATTAACGCGACCGAGGAAGACCGGCCGGGATGGAAAAAAGCGCTGATGCCGGTTTTGGCAATTTCGGTGTTTTTCAGCTTTGCCGGATTTACGAGTGTTTACGCTCGGGAGTTGGAGCGGCGGACGTTGCCTCTGCGACAGAAAGATGACCTACGAAGTCAGGCCATGGACCTTAGCATGAAGGTTGATGAGGGTCGTCGGTTAGCGATGTCGGCGTACCAGAATCGGATTGATTACGCCCAGGAAGTGAAAACAGCGGTGCGGACTCGCCAGCAAAATGGCGGATACCCCGATCCCATTTCGGCCGAGAAGGCAATCAACGATCAGGAGGAGAAGGTTTCTTCCGCCCAGACGGCGCGGACCGAGTGGGAAGAGTTTGCCTTTGATGCGCAAGCACCGCTGAGTGCCGCGACGGTGAATGAAGGGTTTAGTCAGCTACAAGACGCGTATGGTCGGCTGGGATCTCTGATTGGCAAATTGCGAAAAGAAGAGACAGCCTCGTTCCGGATGCCGGATCCGCCATTGCCGACAATTGCGGCGGCGGAGAATGCAGGGCGACAAGATTTGATTACCCAGGCTTTTGGGCAGTTGTTCAGCCTGAGCGGGCTGTTTTGGCTGATCTTAGCGATCTTTTTGGAAGCGATTCCGTTTTGGGTGGCTCACGCGAATCCGGCGGCTCGGCTGCAGGAGGAAGAGATGGAGGACCCGCTGTTCGACAAGAAGTTGGATGATCGTTTGGCTCGAGAAGTGGCGGCGTTTAACAGCATGATGCGGCCGACGCACATGGTGGATGCCCACAACCTGGGCGATGTGGAAGAGCAGATTGCTCGCACCGAGCCCGTGGTGGATGAGATGCGCCGGTCGGTGGTGGAAGCGGTGCGTTTGAAGCGACTAGAACGGGATGCGGCGACGCGCCAGCGAAAGTTGGAGCTTTTGGTGGAGCACGCTCGCATGCGCGGCGTTCCTGAGGAAGTGATCAAACGGATTGTGGAAGAGGACTTCAACGAGTTGCTGAAGGAATTTGGGATTGAGGATCTTCGTTTGGAGAAGATTCGTGAGACCCGCAGAGATCAGGTGTTGGCCGACGACTTGATCTAAGGATTCCTCCAGTTTTCGAAGTACTTTGT
>CANFJD010000283.1 GCA_947447315.1 Fimbriimonadaceae bacterium | reverse complement strand
GGGGGCCTGAAAAGCGGTTCAAGTTGACCCTCGAATTTTCAAAGTTTAGGCCCCATCATTTTTCTCGTAGCCGCAGTTGGCTACAACTTTGAACATGAAAAAGATCCTGTTGATTTCCGTTTTAGCCGCCGTTGCCCCGTTCGCTTCCGCTGGAGTTGTGAATGGTAGCTTTGAGTCTCCTGGCTACGGAGGTGGTTGGGGCGGTAGTTCGACCGACGGCGTTGCTGGAGGTTGGTACGCGGAAGTTGGAAACCTTGAGATCGGAGCCGGTTCGGTTTACGGAACGACGGGCTACACCGGAGTTCAGGTGCTGGAACTGGATGCCACCGGCAATGCCAAGGTGAGCCAGAACTTGACGACCGCCGTTGGTAACAACGTGATCACGTTCGACATCGCCGCTCGAGACGGAGTTGACTCCTCTTCGACCGGAGTGGATGTACTTTGGAATGACGTGGTGGTCGGTAGCTACAATCCGTCTTCGACCAATTTCACCAGCTTCTCGGTGGTGGTCACCGGAACCGGCAGCGACAAGCTCTCCTTCTTGGGAACGGGCACTTCGGACAGCTTCGGTAGCTTGCTGGACAATGTTGAGGTTCAGGCCGTACCAGAGCCGATGAGCATGGTCGTGATCGCTGGCGGCGTGGCCGCTATGCTCCGACGTCGCCGTAAGTAAACGGTCGGTTGTTCTCGGAGGGCCAGAGTTCGATGACTCTGGCCTTTTTTAATGGGTGAGATTCTTGCCGCGCACAACAAAAGGTGCGGGGGCAAGATGCCCCCGTTACGGTGGTCCAGGATGGTCCAACCACTTTTGACTAATGGCGTAGCTGGATTGGCGTGGCTAGGTTAACTAAGTGTTCGACCGTTAGGTTGTGGTCTTGCTTTAGGCGGGGTACGGGGCCGTGGGTTACGAAGGCGTCAGGGAGGGAGACGATTTCTACCTGGATGCCATCGGGGCGGCGGGCGGCGATAGCTTCTCCGATACCGCCGCGGCGGACGTTTTCTTCGACGGTGATGACGCGGCCGGAGCGGGCGCCGAGGGCGAAGATGGTTTCGTAATCCAGCGGGCTGGCAAAGCGGAGGTTGATGACGTCGCTTTCGATGCCTTGCTCGGCGAGGGTTTGGGCGGCGGTGTAGGCGGTGGTGACCATGGAGCCAAGGGCGGCGAAGGTGACCCTGCTATCGGGTGATTTGCGCAGGATTTCGGCGCGACCGAGTTCGATGGGGCTACGGAGTTCGGGCAGGTTGCTGGGGGCGGCGCCGCGGGGGTAACGGACGGCGGTGGGGGCGTCATTCTGGGTAAGCATCCAGCGGACCATGGCGCGGAGTTCGTCAGCGTCGCGTGGGGCAAGGACGCGGAGGCCGGGGATGTGGCAGAGGTACGACAGGTCCATAGCACCGTGGTGAGTGGGGCCATCGTCGCCAACGAGACCGGCGCGGTCGAGGAAGAAGCGGACGGGCAGGTGCTGGAGGGCGACATCGTGGACGATTTGGTCGTAGGCGCGCTGCAGGAAGGTGCTGTAAATGGCGACGCAGGGCTTGGCACCGCGGGCGGCCATTCCGGCGGCCATGGTGACGGCGTGGGGCTCGGCGATGCCGGTATCAACGAAGCGGTTGGGATACTGCTCGGCGAAGGCGTTGAGTCCAGTGCCATCGGGCATGGCGGCAGTAATGGCGATGACGGATTCGTCTTCGGCGGCGACTTCGAGCATGGCTTGGCCGAACACCTGGGTGTAGGTTTGCGATTGGGGGACGGCGCTGAGGGCTAGGTTGGGCTCATCGACCCGGAAGGGGACGACGCCATGCCACTTGCGGGCGTCTTGCTCGGCCACGGCGTAGCCCTTCCCTTTCACGGTGAGGGCGTGGACAAAGACGGGGAAATTGAGCTGGCGGACGTTGGTGAAGACCTCCATGAGGACTTCGATATCATGACCATCTACGGGGCCGATGTACTCCCAGCCGATTTCTTCGAAGATGGTGCCGGTTTCTTCGGGGGCTAAATAGTGGGTGATTCCGTGGCGGAGGCCAGCGGCGACGCGGGCGACGGGATCGGGCAGGCGCTCGACGAGGTCTTTGGCGCGGCGGGCGGCGCCTTGCAAGCGCGGTTGGCTGCGAAGGGCGGCCAGGTAATTGGTGAGCGCGCCCACGTTAGGGGCGATGGACATGCGGTTGTCGTTGAGGACCACGGTGACATCGAGTTCAGCCGCGCCGCCGTGATTGAGGGCTTCCCAGCTCATGCCGCTGGCAATGCTGGCGTCTCCCGCGACGGCAATGACTTTCTCTTTACCACCCAGTTGGTCGCGGGCTAAAGCCATGCCAACTGCGGCGGAGATGGCGGTGCCGGCGTGACCCGCACCGAAGGAATCGAATGGGGATTCTTCTCGCTTCAGGAAACCGCTGAGGCCGCCGTATTGACGGAGGGTGGGAAAACGATCGAGACGCCCGGTGAGGATTTTGTGGGGATAGGCTTGGTGGCCGGTATCCCAAACGACGGTGTCGGGCGGCATGTCGTAGGCCGCGTACATGGCTACGGTGAGTTCGACCGTGCCCAGGTTGGAACTGAAGTGACCGCCGGTTTGGCTGACATTTTGGAGGATGGCCTGGCGAACTTCGTTGGCTACCTCCTTTAGTTCGCGGCGGGAGAATCGCTTGAGATCGCGGGGTTCGGCGATGGTGGTGAGGAAACGAAGTCCGTCGTCCATAGTTGGCCTACCTATAGGATTACGTAGGTTTGCTGGTGAGGGGTGCAAAAGGTCCCGGAGGGGGACTCCGAGACCTTTTCTGGGGACTTATTTTCTGCGGACTTACATGCCGCCGGGTTTCGTCATGGGTTGGCTCGGCCCGGCAGAGGCACCCGGACCGGCCGATGCCGTGCCATCAGCACCCATCCGAACTTTGTTCGGCGGAGGCGTGACGGGCTGGGCGTTGGAACTGACGGGCGGGGCCTGGTCGGTGTACTGGTTGTCTTCGGTGCCCTGGCATCCGACAAAGCAGGTGACCATGACGACGACAAGACACGCGAGGGGGAGGCGGAACTTCACTACTGGGTATCCCACAGGTACTGAGTTCGGTCGGTGATGAAGACATCCGAGTTGTTGATGGGGGCCCTCCAGTTGGTACCGGCAGCGAGGCGACCGGCCGGGAAGTACTTGGCGCTGGTGTCGGCCATTACGGTGACGGCTTGCTTGTTGCCCTGAAGTTCGACATTGCCGGTATAGGTGAGCTTGCCACCCTGGCTGACGTCGTCGCCCCAGGAGCCGACGCCCCAACCAGCATTGGTGTAGCCGCAGGCATCGTCGGCATTGTAGGTGGCGGGAGCGTAGACCCTTTCGCTGGTGTACCAACCGGTGGTGTCACTACCAACCAACTTGGATTCGGCGAGGAAGACCGTACTGCTTGGTTCAGCAACGGCCGTGGCGGAGATGGGGAGACCAAAGCCGAGCTCGGTCCAGCCGGAGCAATCGCCGCCGGCGTT
>CANFJD010000282.1 GCA_947447315.1 Fimbriimonadaceae bacterium | reverse complement strand
ATCCCAGAGCTAACCATCGCCGTCACCGCCGCGGCCGATGAGCTCACGGCAGAGGAAGAGAAGCTCTCCCTAACCATCAAGCAAATTTCCGATGCCGAAGCCCGGGCCCAGGATGCTCGCGTTAAGTCGCAACAGATATCTGCACAGCAGAATGAATTGGTAAGTCGCAGCAGCGCTTTAGAAGGGAAGCGACGCGGCATCGAGTCCACCATCGACAGCCTCGATGGGATTGCTCACGGAGCGCGTGCCGTTCTGGAAGCCGCCGAATCTGGTGCCATTGATGCTGAGTTTTGGCTAGTTGCGTCCGTTATCGATAGCAACCGTGAATATGCGCTTGCGATCGAGACAGCGCTCGGCGGCAACGCCAACGACCTCATTGCCGAATCAGAAAGGGATGCAAAGCGCGGGGTTGCTTATCTAAAGGATCGTCGCGCGGGAAGGGCTACCTTCCAGCCGATCTCCCTCATGCGTCCGGTCGAGATTACATTCGACCTTCGCTCCGCCCTTTCCCAGCGCGGTGTGATTGGTCGGGCGAGCGATTTGGTTAGCTTCGACTCCCGTTTCCGGCCCGTTGTGGAAAGTCTCCTCGGTCGAATTCTCATCGTGGAGACCCTCGACGATGCCCTCGCAATCGCCCGCACTCGAGGGTGGTCACGGCTTGTTACTCTCGATGGAGAAGTTGTTCATGCGTCCGGTGCCGTGACCGGCGGCGTCCAGAGTCGCGCCCCTTACGGAATCGTGCAACGTCGAGCAGATTTGGCCGAGCTGGAGAATGAACTTGGAGAGATCGCCTCTCAACGCGCAAAACTCGCCGCTGCGCTCGATCGGCAAGCTTCCTCGCTCACCGAACTTGATCAAGCACTCCGCAATCTTCGCGCTCAGAGAACAACCATCCAACAGGACGTCGACGATCGACGCAAATACTGGCGAAATCTCTCGGATGAGCTGAAAACCACCGAATCTGCTGCGGCCCGGCTCGAAAGGGAGCTAGCGCAACTCAGTCAGACAACTGCCGAAATGGAGGAGCTAGACCTAGTGCCTCTGGAACAGGAACGTGACGAAATCGCCGCCACCCTTTTGGCGAAGGTCAATGACGGCGGTGCCTCCAAGGCCAGATTGGAGGAAGCAAGCGCTCGTCTCCAGCGTGCCCAAGCCACCGTTGCGGCCGTATCTCGCCGCCTTACTCTAGCCAAAGATGAAGCTGAATCCCGAAGCGATCGCCTTAAGAATCTCGGCCCATTACGTGAGCGAATCGCGGCGGAGCGCATTCAACACCAGGCTAGTCAGGCTCAAGCCGAATTCCAGCAGTTAGAGTTATCCCAACAGTTAGCCGAAGCCACGACGGTCCGGCAATCGCTACTGGAGCGAAGTTTTGCCGCCGCCGAAGCCGCCAAGCGCGCCCGCCAGGACGCGACCCTTGTAGAACAGGGCCTCAGCCAGTCTGAAATCACAAAAGCACGAGCGGAAACGAAACGCGCGGCAACCCTAGAGCGACTCCTCGAGGAATACGGACTGACCGCCGACGACGCCGAGATGCTTGCGCCGAATACCGTCATCCCCGATGACGCCGTCGCGCTCACCCAGCGTCTGCGACGCGACCTAAAATCGATGGGCGAGGTAAATCTTGGGGCCATCGAAGCGTATCAGCGGCTCACCGAACGATTTGAGGAACTTGATGCCCAACGTGCCGACGTTGAAAACGGAGTCGCCCAAGTCCAAGCCACGATCACCGAACTGGATGAACTCACCCGAGACCGTTTTCTGGCGGCGTTTGAAGCCGTCCGGACGGCATTTGCCGAAGTCTATCTTTCGGTCATGGGGGGCGGTGCGGGTGAACTCAGACTTTCCGATGAGAAGAACGTGCTCGAAAGTGGGATCGAAATTGATATCACCTTGCCTGGAAAAAACCGCCAACCCCTCACCCTTCTATCCGGCGGAGAGCGATCCCTTTGCGCCACGGCATTTCTGTTTTCACTGCTCAAGGTGAAGCCGTCTCCGCTGGTGATTCTCGACGAAGTCGACGCGCCCCTCGACGGACGAAACGTAGAACGCTTTGCCGCACTCTTGCAAAGATTTACCGAACAAACTCAGTTCATCGTAATCACTCACAATCCGACCACGATCGAGGCTGCCCCTGTGTGGCTGGGTGTAACCATGCAAGAACCTGGCGTGTCGTCTCTCGTCCCGGCGCGGGCGAAGCCATCATCCCTCATGCCGGACGAGGACTAATCGCGAAGCCGCAGAACCCAGTCATTCACTCGCGAGCCGGAAGCTGGCGGATTCCATTCCCGCCCGTTTATAGATTTCGCCAGAAGCGTTTCCGAATTGCGAGTATCAAGCCATTCGCCGTATTCGTAAGCTGCCAACGTACGCACGGTACCGCCATCGTGGGAATATATAGCGACCCCATCGGCGGTTCGCAACGCAGGATACGGCTGATTATCAGCCACGATCAAGGTCGTCGGAGACACATCGGGAAAGCCAAGTGCGAATAAAATGTCCCGCACCCGTGCCACTTGGTTTGCCCCGGGTAATTCCAGCGAGTACTCCCAGTTCGCAATCGGATTATTCACCGGTTCGTGCCGTTGACTCGCAAACTGCCAAACGGCATGGCACCCATATGTGAAGCCACACCCGCCTAAAAACAGACCCACATACACCGCCTGCCTCACATCACCTGCATCAAAATATCCATTCTGGGCGTTGAATCCAATCGGATGATTCTCGTAGCGCGGCTCCCCATCCAGAACCGGCTTTAAGGGCATCCGCTGATATGCCGCGACGGTCATTCGGTAGACGTGGTCCAGGCTCAAACTGCCGTGTCCGGTCTGCAGCATGTTGAAATCCAGCCATTCTTCGCCGTGAAAATGCATCGCCGAGCTCTGCTCCCCTTGCGGATGGAACGTGGTTACGTGAGAAACCGACTCACGGCTTAGAAAACCTTCTGCCAGTGCCGTCCAAACTGTCTCGTACCCCGAGGGATCGCGATCGCCCCCGTTCACCCAGATTAGGTTCGGTCGATGCCCGTACCGACTCCCAATCCATTCCCCAAACGCTCGCGCCGTTTCGTTGGCGAAAATTACCGGCCCGGCGCCCCAAGCTTGGTTAACCTTGTCTCCCCAAGTTGGCAACAGGCCAATGTAGAGCCCATTTGCCTCCGCCACATCGAACAGCTGATCTAAGTATCGCCAGTAACCCCCGGCGTCGTCGGGTCTCAAGGGATCCTCAGCAACCAACGGTCGATCCCCATAAAAATTGGGAGACCGAATCCCATCCAGTTCCGCCAAAGCTACCACCTGCAAAACATTGAAGCCCTGCCTCGCACGAGTTTCTATCAGCTTCGTCGCCTCTTCCAGGCTCAGGCGATGCACCATTTCCCAGCAAGTATCAGCTAAGTAGAAGAAGGGGGTGCCGTCTGCGTGTTCCAAACTACGCGCGCTCGTGGCCACTCGAAGCGTCCCGTGTCCCCAGGGTTTCTGGCTCATGGCGTTACT
>CANFJD010000281.1 GCA_947447315.1 Fimbriimonadaceae bacterium | reverse complement strand
TCCCGCCAAAACTTGCCGGAGCAGCTTCGACAAGTAGATGTCCTCTGCCTCAATCAAGCCGTGCTCGACGGCGACATCGAAGCGCAAAAAGCTGTCACCAAGTTCATCGGCACCGGCCACGGACTCCTCATCGTCGGCCCCGCCTGGGGATGGCAACAAACGCATCCCGGCAAAGATCTCCTGAAGGATCACTCGGGTAATCAAATGATCCTGCCGTTCGGCATCGGCTTTGCCGATGGATCAACCGAGGGCAAATACTCCCCCGATAAAGCCGATAGCCCGCTTCTCACCACCGAATCGGCGATGGAAGCCCTTCGGGGTGGTCAATTGGCATCCACGGATGTCGCCACTGCGACCGGAACCGTGCAACGCGCCCTCAGCATCATGCCCCGCACTTCCCGCGGCCTGCGAGATGAAATCGCCAAAGTCGCCCGCAGCGAAGGCAGCCCCGATGGTCCGAGTCGGAAAACCCCTATCACCACCAAAATGCTCTTCTCCCGGCTATTGGCCACCATCGAAGGTCGCGAATGGGATCAACTGCCCGCTAACCGGGTTCGCGCGTACCGATCGAGCGTCGACTTTCCCGGCGCCGTCCCCAGTTCCACGCCGCGCGTGACCCAGACCGTCACCATCGACACGTCCGTCCCCGAATGGCACGGAATTGGACTTTATGCCCCGGCGGGTGAGGTCATCACCGTCACCATCCCCGAGTCAGCCAAAAACGCCGGACTTGGCATCCGCATCGGTAGCCACACCGATGAGCTTTGGGGCCTGAACAAATGGGAGAGGTTCCCTGCCGTCAGCCACCGTTGGGACCTCAAACAGACCGAAACCCAGGTGAACAGCCCGTTTGGCGGCACCATCTTTATCGATGTGCCCGGCGGCGCTCGCCTCGGAAATATCTCGGTAAAGGTGGCAAAAGCCGTCCCCGCCCTCCGATTTGTCCTGGGTGAAACTTCACAAGCTCAATGGAACGCCGATCTCGCGACTGTGACTGCGCCGTGGGTAGAACTCGAGGGCAAAACTGTCGCCCTCAGCGTTCCTCGGTCCGCCGTCATGAACCTGACCGATCCCGCCGCCCTCATGACGTACTGGGATGAGGTCTTTGCTGCCGCCCGAAGTCTGTACGCCGCCCCGGCCCGCCCCCGCAAAGAGCGCTATTGCGTCGATCGCCAAATCTCCGCTGGCTACATGCACAGCGGCTACCCCATCATGACCGGCGACGATGTCGCCAACACCTTCTGCGACGTCGCCAAACTCCGCGGAAAGGGATTCACCTGGGGCTTCTATCACGAGCTCGGCCACAACTTCCAGCAAGGCCCCTGGACCTTCGACGGCACCGGAGAAGTAACCAATAACCTCTTCTCCCTGTACGGAAATGAGGTGCTGAACGGCATCACGCCCGCCGATTACGGCAAGGCACATCCCGCGGTCGAATACGGCGCGCGACAAAAGCGACTCGCCGAATATCTCAGTCAAGGCGCCCCGTTCTCGCGCTGGAAATCAGATCCATTCCTTGCCCTAACGATGTATATCCAAATTCGAGAAGCCTTTGGTTGGGAGCCATTTAAGGCGGTATTCGCGCAGTATGAGAAAGCCACCCGACAACCCAGTTCAGAACTGGATCAGCACGATGTGTGGATGACGCGAATGTCTCGCGCCACCAAGCATAACTTGGCCCCATTCTTCAAAGCCTGGGGAGTTCCGGTTTCGTCCTCCGCGGCAGACGCCCTCAGCGATTTGCCCAATTGGATGCCCGCTGATTGGCCAAAGAGCTAATCGCGCCTAAATGAGATGGACAACTCCGGTGTCCATCTCATAGTAAGCGCCGACCAAAGCCAAGTCGTTTCTCTCCACCGCGCGTTGCACTGCAAACGAATCGCGGTGGAGATTTTCCAGCGTTAACCGAACATTCTCAATCACCGCCCGGGTGCGAATATCCTCATCGCCCGACATCCGTGCCCGATGAACCGCTTTCTGAACGTCAAACCGCAAACTGCCTCCCGCACTGCTCACCCGACCGTCCACAATCTGCCCCACCGCCAGACAGCCCGTGTGTCCCAGCACAATCACTAGCGGCACATGTAACTCCGTCACCGCGATGTCCAGCATCCACTTCGCGCTATCGCTCGCGACGTTGCCTGGCACTCGGCTGGCAAAAATCTGCCCCAGGGGCTGATCAAAAATCACCTCCGGCGTTACCCGGCTATCCGAGCACCCAACCACCGCGGCAATCGGCCGTTGATTCTGAGATATCTCCCGTAACTCAGGCTCGGAATAGGTTCGGTGCTGCGATGTCTGCGCCAGAAACCGCTCGTGCCCTTCCTCCAGGGTAGAAAGCGAGGCCAAAATCTTTGGATTTGAAATTCCCGCCAGGGCCCCTCGGGAAGAATCCTGCCAATTTTGTCGCCTCATCGCACGAGAGTTTACTTTTGTTTACCGACCCGCAATTCTGGAATCACGTTTCACCTTCAAGGAACTCGCCTTAGCTTGACGCTCCGCAGGTTCATGGCCGCCCATTTCAGAGGATCGGCTGCCTTCGCCGTCACGGTCACTTTCCCCGCAGGCAGTGCAACCGTAAGGAACGTGTTCGTCACAAACTTGGTCCATCCACCGGTGTTGTCCACTTGAATATCGGCGTACGAACGCGTACCGTCTGACGGCTGCACCTGGATCCTGAGTTGTCGCGATCCATATTCTGCCGCCACGTCCACCGAGAGTTCGTAACGACCGGCGGTGGGAATCATCGCGGTCCACGTCGCGTAGTCCTCGCCTTTATCCCAAAAGCCAATATTCTCCGCTCCCTCCTTGGTCTCCACCGCAATGCCCGAGCCGTGCATCTCTGCCTTGCCGGCCGACAAATCCAGATTCCCGGCCGCATCCGCCGTCACCGTCTCCGCGACTGCCGCCTGGGGAAGCGCGAATGACCGCAAATGGTTGCCCGAAATTTTGATCACGTTTGCAATCTCATTGGTGCCCGTCCGCGGGAGTGTGATCGACAGGCCACTCTCCGACTGTGTCCACCTCACCGGTTCCTTGCTGCCCAGCACCTCAACCCGACGGATCGTGCCATTGTCTGCCGCCCCGCGAGCGAAACTCTTCAGTTGCAGCGCTTGGAAATCGGGCTTGCCCAGCAAAATCGCATAAACCACGCCATTCCCTTTCTGCGTGTACCGAACGTCGTGCGCGGTGAATCCAAAATCCTCTTGGAACGCCCCACCCTTCACCCGGGTTGCCCCCTCTCCAAACGTAATCCAGGGTCGCGTATCGTAAATTGACTCTCCGTTCGTCTTCATCCACGTGGCCATGTCGGCCAAGACTTTCTGCGGTTCGGGGTCCAAACTGCCATCCGGACGCTGCACCACGTTGATCAGCAGATTCCCGTTCTTACTCACCACATCGGCAAGCGTCCGAATCACCCAATCCGCCCCCCGATAGGTCCAGTTCTTGTTGTAGAACCAGTCCCCGATCGAAGTGTCCGTCTGCCAGGGATATGG
>CANFJD010000280.1 GCA_947447315.1 Fimbriimonadaceae bacterium | reverse complement strand
GAACACGGAAATCGCGGAAGCAAATATCCAACCATTTACCGTTGAGGACTGGACATATCGAACCATCTACGGAACAGACCACCCGCACGACTGCATTAATTGGTTCAAGTCCAAGACAAATACCGTTACAATTACTCCCGGACAGCGCCAAGAGGTACGGCTTCAAGTTGAGATCCCGCGCGGAACGGAAGGACCGTATTGGTGCATGCTCAAGTTCACACCACGGCCCAACGGCTCTCTCACCAAATCTTTGGTTGTTTACGAGATCCCGATTGTGTTTATCGTGGGTAAGAATCCCAAGCCAGTAGTAAAAGTCGGCTCGCCCCTAATTCGCCGGGTAGATCCCAAATCGCGCGTTGCAACGATGTCGGCCATTTTGCCTTTGACCAACGATAGTGACGGCTTTAGTGTGATTGGAGCCTCCGGCACACTGCGCCGCGCGGACACCAATCGGGTCGTGGCGGATTTTTCGGTGGAAGACCGAAACTTCATGCCGCACTCCAAGCGAGAGCTGAACTTCGTCATCCCGAACGTGGCTGACGGTCGATACAAACTCGATTTCAAAACCTTCCTTGGCATTCGGTCGCTTCCCCTTGTATCTAGCGACGTGGTCGTCACAAAGGGCGTTCCGAAGCTTGCCTCCGAAGTAGCGTTGCTAGAAACTACTCCGATCACGATGGAGCCTAGCTCGCTCAACTTGGCGATCCCAGCCGGCGGTCAACGCACCTCGGTTGTGAAAATCACGAATAACTCTAACCACGAGATTTCGCTGGACATGAAGCCAGTCTCAATTGAGCAAGGCACCAATGGTTCCATCGGGATTGGAGACGGCGGATTGCCCTTTGGCCTAAATGTAGAGATTTCAGGGGAAATTTCACGCATCCAGCCGGGGCAATCGGCCACCGCTCGAGTTCGAATGATGGTGCCAAAAGAGGCGAAGGGAGATCTCTGGTTTGGACTGTCGGTGAAGGAAGCGCAGAACGGCAATTCGCTCGCTGATGCAGTCCTCGCCACGGTCTCAGTACCCAAGACAGAGCAACCAAACCTGGAAGTAGTCGAGCCGCTACCTGTTAAGGACGGATCGCGGACGATTGCCATCAAGTACAAGGTCACGAATTCTGGAAACGTAGCTCTGCGTCCCGAAGCGAATGCGACGGTCCTGGCCGATGGAGTTCGACTCGTGGCACGACTAGCAGTGCCCGAAGTGGGTGACGGAGGAATTCTGCCGGGCAAGACAATTGCTAACTCGGTGATGCTGCCAGCGGGACTGAAAGCCGGAGACTACGTGGTGGAAATTGCTTACCAATTTGGTGAGCAGAACTTTGGAAGGATTCGCGTTCCAGTGAAGGTTCCGGCTACTAAGGCCGCTACCAAGGGGAAGAATTGAGCCGATGGTTTCGGACCGCGGGGTTAATAAGTTTAGTGTTCTGCACGGTTTGGGCTTATGCCCAAACCAAACCGCCCATTACGACACCCCCGGCCACTCCTCCTCCCGCTAATCCGGCGCCAGCCACCCCGGCGCCGACAACTCCCCCTCCACCTTCCCAGGCTAGTGCCGGGAAGGTCACTAACGTTTTTACCGACCAGGATGTGAAGTCCATCCTGTCCGAAATCGCGAACGTCACCGGAGTTTCGATACTTTCCGATTCGTCGGTGAAGTCGAATGAAATTTCGATTGAGTTCAAAGATGACTCGGTCGAGGTTGCCTTGGAAAAGCTTTCGTATGTGGCCGGATTACTGTGGAAAAAGAAAGGTGATCTCTACCTGGTTTCTACACCTTCTCCAGATGCACCAATGTTTAACGAGTTCGCAAAGACTCGCATTTATGTCCCGCGAACGCAACCTGCCGAAAGTCTTTACGGACTGTTGGCGCGAAGCTACTCTCCATTTGCCAATCTCGATAAATCCGCCAACTTAATCTCGATCACGGCTCCCGACAAGATAATGTCCACCATTTGGGCAGCTTTAGAAGCAGCAGATGGTCGACGACGACAGTTTGTTGTGGAGGCTTTGGTCACGGAGATCAAGGAAGAACAGGGGAAAGAAACGGGCTTTTCATGGAACTGGAAGCATTTCGGCGTTGGTGCCGATATGGGCATTTCCTATGCCACCGCGACCGCGGATGACATCGTAAATATCAAGGCTTTGATCAGCGATAATAAGGCGACATTAAGGGCCAATCCGTCCATCCTGGCGGCCGAAGGACGAGAAGCCAGCATCACAATTGGCAGCGAGACCTACTTCTCTATCGTTACGGGATCAACCACCAACACGAACATCCAGTTGCAACGGATCAATACCGGAATCACACTGAGGCTGACCGGCTTTGTAGAAGATTCGGGGGCGCTCAACTTGCATTTACAGCCAGAAGTAAGCGATGCCGCCGCTCCGGTAGGAGGAAACCCCGCGACAACCGTGCGCCGGGCTGATACTTACGTTCGAGTGGAGCCAGGTCAAACGATCGTGCTGGGGGGTCTGATCCGAGATATCGAGAGCAAAGTCACCACTAAAATTCCTCTGCTGGGAGATATTCCACTGGTGGGAACAGTGTTCCGCAGTTCTCGACAGGTCAAACAACGTACCGAGGTCGTGATCATGATCACTCCACGACTGATTGAACCCAAGACCGAGCAAAAATAGCGGTGACCAGATACAAAGAGCAGCCCGGTTCCAAGGCGAACCGAGCCGCTTTTTTATTTCAGGACGAATCTAGAGGCGAATCGCAACCGACTGGTCGAGACGAACGCCCATCGCGGAACCCTTCACGAGTTTAACGTCGACTGGGTTTTGCTTGCCCTTTTCCGCGCTGCCAACCGCGAGGCCAAGGAGACCACCGATAAGGGCTTTGCCGAGATCAAATTTGCCGTTATCCAGCAAACCAACAAGGATGCCAGCCCCGGCTCCGTAGCCGGCGTAGACCGCGCGGTTATTCTGTTGCTTATTTTTTGCTACCAGAATGCCGTCGTTGTTCTTCTCTAACTCTTTACTGTCGAGGCTGTAGGTGGAACCATCGATGTGGAATTTCTTGCCGTTCGGCAAGATGAGGGTGTCGAATGCGAGTTCTAGCGTGCCCGGATCTTTTCCTTCCTGGGGCTTGGCCTGAACGACGACGCCTTGCAAACGGCTTCCTTCGGGAATGCCAGCGTAGTCATCCTGACCTTTCGTATCAATGGTCGCACTGAAGGTATCACCCTTACGGTTGCGATCACTGCTTAATTCGGAGCGTAAGGTCACGGGAATCACCGTGAACGCGTCAATCACACGCTCGACTTTCGGTGTACCGTCCTGGTTCTGGTTTGGGTTGCGCGGATGTTCGGGATCTCGCGAGTTGATGTTTTGATCCGAGGGATCGCCATTTGTCGAAATGGCAACCAATCTCTCCTCGGCTTTCCAGTTGACATTGGCTCCTAAACTTTCGCTGAGGAACCGCAGGGGCACCATCGTTCCCCCATTCACAATTTGAGGCGGAGTATCGAGCTTCACCTCGGTACCGTTGACCGTCGCGTAATTGTT
>CANFJD010000279.1 GCA_947447315.1 Fimbriimonadaceae bacterium | reverse complement strand
CATTTTCAACCCAGTCATCCGCCACGTGGATAGCCAGGATTTCGCCGAGGATATACCGCGCAGATCCGGGTCCATCCCCATGTTCGATGACCTGAAAAAGTCGGCATTCCAGCTGCGCTAAGGACTCAGCAACCCGCGGGGGGCGTACAAAACTGCTTGCCTGGGGGGTGAACCCGGTACGGGGCCACTCCGACTCGTGGGGCGGAAGACTAGCCGAGGCTTCATTCATCCCAGCGGCCATCGCCCGGTGAACGGTATTCACGACAAACTCCCCGTTCTCGCGAATGTTGCGGAGGCTGTCCTTCTCACTCCCAGTTCCGGTGAGGGTCGGTGCGATCATAAGGCTAGGCGGATTTGCCCCACCGACCATGAAAAAGCTGAACGGAGCGAGGTTCAGCACGCCGGTACCGGAAACCGTGCTTACGAAGGCGATTGGTCGTGGAATAACGATGTTGGTTAGGATTCGGTAAATGTCGTTTGGGGAGCCTTCTCGCAAGTCAAATGTTGCCAATTTAGCCTCGCGTTGCTTCCTTTAAGCTACGCACAAACTCAAGGACCTCATTTCGACCTTTTCCACCATCCCACTTTTCATGCAGGAGCTTTACTAAGGCAGAGCCCACCACCGCACCATCGGCAGTTTGACAGACCAATTTGACGTGAGCGGGCGATGACACGCCGAAACCGACACAAACGGGTTTGTTAGTAAGTGATCTGACCTTGGAGATTAAGTCACCAATTTCGGCGGGTACTTGATTTTCCGCTCCAGTGACGCCGGTGCGGCTTACGGCATAAACGAAGCCGGTGCTCCGGGCGGCAACGCTCTGAATCCGGGCATCGGTGCTGGTAGGAGCGACGAGGAAGATCGTTTCCAGTCCGGCTTCGGCACAGGCTGCTCCCCAAGCGTCGGATTCGTCTGGAATTAGGTCACTGACGATGGTGCCAGCAATGCCGGCCGCAGCACTCCGCTGCGCAAAATTCTGGAGTCCCATCCTAAGAATTGGATTGTAATAGCCCATAGTGACCACGGGAATGGGAAGCGAGACGGCCCCAATGGACTCTAAGATTGCGCGGGCGTTCGTCCCGTTTTCTAACGATCTTTGAGACGAAGCTTGGATGGTTGGGCCTTCACCAAACGGATCGCTAAACGGAATCCCGACCTCTATAACATCGGCACCGCCTTCCGTGAGCGTTTCCAAGATGGCAGGCAGTTCCGACAGCGGTTGATCCCCTGCGGTAAGGAAGAGAACGAGGGCACGCTCTTTTCGCGCGCGAAGTTCGTCGAATTTTTGGGTGAGCGTGAGCAACCCAGAGAGAATACCGGTGTGGATAGATTCATCACTCTGCGTTATCAACCGTCCACTGAAGCGCAGTGTGAATAGTAGACTGAAAATATGCCAAGGATTACGGTAGCGGTAGCGGTTTATAACGGTACAGCAACCTTGGCGGCGGCCTTGGACTCGGTGGTGAATCAGAGTTTCACCGATTACGACATCTTAGTGGTGGATGATGGAAGTCAGGACGACCCAGAAAAGATCATCGAACAGTATCCCGCTCGGTATGTGAAACAACCGAACCAAGGACTCGGCGCGGCGCGTGAACGATTAACGAAAGAGGCGGAGGGCGAGTGGATCGCTTTTTTGGACCACGACGACACCTGGCATCCAGAGAAGTTGCAACGGCAGGTTGATGCCATTCGATCGGGGGATGTATTGGTGCATTGTGAAGGCACGTATGTCTATCCGGATCACGAAGTAATTCGTGAATCAGTTTTTACGGATGACCCCTTTGCAGCACTGTTGCCGAATAACCGGATTTTAGCCAGTTCAGCATTGTATCACCGCGATTCCATGCGGGCGGCGGGAAATTTTACGGCGGATACGGTGCGATGTTCTGACTGGTACGGGTGGATGAAGCTAGCCGCCCTTGGTTCTTTTCGCCACTTGCCAGACAATTTGATTCGGTATCACGTGCTCGAGTCCAGCTTGGCCAACGCGGGATTTCGTTTTTTTGATGCGCGCCGACACATCATCGAGCGTTACTTTTTAGGTGAATTTGAGGCTTTTTTTGGTTCACTCTCGCAAAAGCGACAATCGGAAGTACGGACCCATTTACGGCGGGAATTGGCCCTTAGCTTGAGCGGAATGGCGCGGAGTAAACACCTATCCGGTAATCGAGCGGAAGCGGTCCTCCTCGCAAAACGAGCAATCACCACAGCGCCAGATGTCGCGAAGGTCGTAAGCCGGGCATCGGGAATATTTCTCGGAAGATGAATCCACCACTTGCGTGGCAGGCGGGAGTAGTCGAAATGGCATTCGCGGAGATGTATCCAATTCTGAATGGCCGCCGGCGATTGCGTGACATCGAGCGGGCCGTGGACGAATTGCATGGTCGCGCGGCGATGATGCAAACCGGTCTGTTGAATCGATTGAATCAGTCCTGGCAGTCAGGGCCAGATTGCGCACCCGGATGCGATCACTGTTGCTACGTGCGGGTTCATACCACGGTAGTTGAGGCGGTGCGAATTGCTTGCTACCTTTTGGAAGCCAAGCTTCCCGCGGACCTTAGCGTCATTTCTGAACAAATCGATTCATTCTGTGAGATCATCGATCAGGTTTCAGGGGCGGCATATTTTGAAACCCGTCTGCCGTGTCCGATGCTGGTGGAACGATTGTGCTCGGTACATCCCGTTCGACCTATTCCATGTCAAACCTATATGAGTTGGAATGTGAAGGCATGCTACGACCACTTTATTTCGAATATGCCGAGCCAGATTCCGAAGCTGGATGCAATGGGACAAGCGATTGGCCCTCTGGCGGCTGGGCTCTCACGCGCAGTTGTGGAATCAAATGCCGGGCCAGCCTGGGTGTCGCTTCCCCATGCGGTTCGGGCAGCATTGTTTCCCGGGGCGCTGAAAGAGTGGCAGTCTGGTCACGATCTCTTTCGGTCGTGCGAAGCTCCGTTATCGCCTGGGTGAACGTTACAAATTTGAAGTGCCCACGGAACCAAGTCCGTGGGCACTTCAACAGATAGCTGTCTGCTATTTTAGGCCTTTTTGCGTCGCTTCAAGAGCGCTGCCGCGCCAACCGAAAGGACGGCGATAGTAGCCGGTTCTGGTACGGGCTGAGTCGGCAAATTTCCGGCGAACGTGTAGTTGTTAATCTGGCTGTTACCGCTCCAAGAATTGGAGATCACCTGTCCATTGATGACGCCCCAACCCGTGGTGACGTCCGCCTTCGTGGCCAGTAGCGAACCCTCAAGGTAGTCGTAATTGACCGTGGTCGCATCAGCGACGTTCCACAGCAGATTGGTGCGACTTAGGTTGTTGAGTCCGTATCCGTAGTTTTTGAACTTAACGTTCGTGCCGGTCACGTTTACTAGGACGGTCGAGCCAGCCGCGACATCAAACTTGATGTCGCTTGCGTTCCCAAGCGCGTCGCCATCAATCGTGAAGATGTTCAACTTCGAATCATGACCGGTGAAGTTGAGCGTCGAGTCTGGCTTCGTGACGACGACATTCGCCGTGAGGTTCAACCACGAAGCGGACTTT
>CANFJD010000278.1 GCA_947447315.1 Fimbriimonadaceae bacterium | reverse complement strand
TAGATAACCGTGCCGACTACACCAAACTCGACTGGATCATATGGACGGCCACGATCGGTCAGGACTCGCCGGCGAAAGCAGCGCGTCAGGCTGCGCTGTTGAAGCCGATCGTTCACTTCTTAAACGTGAGTCCCAGTCGCGTGCCGATGACCGACTGGTACGACACCAAAACGGGCCGAATGGTTGGTTTCCAGGCGCGGAGCGTGGTGGGTGGAGTCTTTATTCCCCTTCTGCATAAGAGGTCGCTCGCTATATGAAGAAATTTATAGCAATTGATGTACGTCGGCGTTTTTTTAGCCAAATCCGAGGGAATGTCCCATAGAATAGTTACTGCGAATGGGACTTGTCAGCGTTGATCCAGAAGTCTTATGGGGCACCCCCGTATTTTTAGGCACGAAAGTGCCAGCCGAAACTCTGTTTGATTATCTCGAGCAGGGCGAGTCGCTTGACTCGTTCCTGAGAGATTTCCCGAGTGTCAGCCGTGCGACGGCGACGGCGGCCATTCGGGGAGCAGGACGCGTGTTGATCGAGGCCGGAAAAGACTCGTCTGCCTAGCAAAAATACGCCGGCAAGTGCCATACTGTTCGTTCGAATCCGGTCTGCCAACGGTAGACCAGACGGGTATTCCCCATGAGTGACGAACTAAAATCCACTATGCCGGCGGCGGACCTCGCCCGCGTCGATAAAGACGCGCCCGAGCCTGGCGCCCGTCCTAAAGGTCGCAAGCGCCGCAAGGTCAGCTACCTAACTCTCAACAAGATCGACTACGTTGATTACAAAGAAATCAACATTCTTCGACGCTTCCTGAACGATCGCGGCAAGATTTTGCCAGCGCGACAGACCGGAAATACGGCCAGCCAGCAGCGAATGATTGCCGATGCGATTAACCGCGCTCGTGAGATGGCTCTTATTCCGTTCGTGGTCACCGAAATGACCGCCGATCGACGTGAGTACGGCGGACGCCGCGAGCGACCGCGACGTGACGATTCCGGCGAGCGAAACGAAGAGTAAAACCTTTTAGCGGGAGGCCCTCCGATTCCTTTTGGATCGGAGGGCTTTTTCGTACCTCGATCCTCTTAACCGCAATCAACTTACGGCTGATGGCGTGTTACCGATGCGCGGCTCTTTGCAGTCGGTCCCGAACTGCTTCCCAGACCGAAGTATCGGGTGGTGCCTCGACCTCAATGTATTCGGGGTTGAGTTCGTCAAGCTCGTGCAAAGCGGCGTAGAGCCGGGTGGCGTAGCCGAGGGGACTGGGCGGCATTTGGACTTGGCCCAGACCCGGCGGCCCGAAGGTGAGACCAGCCGCCGAATCGGTAATTTTTTCCACAATCCGAAGCTCTGCTCGCGGTGCGTAGTGCCGTGGATGGTGACCGGGCGACTTGACCGAATTCTGTGCCGTCGTAACTCGGAGTCCGGTCGTTTCGGATATGTCGGTTGCGGAAATAACCCCGCTGCGAAGAATCACCGGCGTGTCTCCCGTGGCGTCGACCACGGTGGACTCTATTCCCACCTCGCAGGGTCCGCCATCCAATACGGCCGCGACCGAACTGAGAATGGTGGGATCTAGGTGCTCTACTTGTGTGGGCGAGAGCTTCGTAAACCGGTTGGCGCTCGGCGCGGCAAGGGGACGATCCGCCGCGGCTATCAGGCGCAGTGCCACAGGGTGGGCTGGAATCCGTACTGCAATAGTGTTAAGTCCTCCCGCGACGGAGTAAGGAATGACTCCGGTGCTCTTCAACACCAACGTTAGGGGTCCGGGCCAAAAACGAGAGACCAAGTCGCGGGCCCAGTCGGGGATCTCTCTTACTAATGCCGATGCTTGGGCGAATGATCCGACATGGACAATTAACGGGTTTGTGGAGGGGCGGCCCTTGGCGGCAAAAATTTTGGCGACGGCCGTCTCGTTTGTGGCATCGGCGGCGAGGCCGTAAACCGTTTCGGTGGGTATTACTACTAGGTTTCCGCTACGAATGGCATCGGCAGCAGCCTGGATTTGCTGTTCCATACTCACGTTTTTGGTCTCGTCACTGCATCTAGCATTTCGGGGTATGGGTCGGCGTCACCGATTTCATCGGCCAACCAGAAGCGAAACGACAGCGCTCCCTGGGCGGCTAGCATGGGAAGGCCGTCCATGGTCCGAAACCCATGTTTGGTGGCAGCGCGAAGGAAGGGCCCGGGTTCGGTCTGATACATGAGGTCGTAAGCGACAAGATCAGACCGCCCATTTTGCCAGTCAAGGTTGAGTCCTTCACCGCCAAGAGTCGCAGCGGTGGCGTTCACAACGGTGGACGCATCGCGAAGTCGAAGTTCAGGTTCAACGGTTGCATTTGGCCACTCGGCCGCCAATTGTTCGGCACGGGAAATTGTCCGGTTCCAGATTCTCAGCCGGCGCCCTGCGAGCGACATCGACCCCACGATAGCTCTCGCCGAGCCTCCGGCTCCGCATACCAGCACCTCACCAGGAAAGTCTTGGATGGTGCGGAGAAAGCCGGCCCCATCGGTATTGAATCCGCCGCGAGTGCGTAAATCAATCGTATTGACGGCGTCTACGCGGCGGGCAAAGTCGTCGACAGAGGAGCAGTAAGCCAACGCTTCCGATTTCAGGGGGACGGTGATATTGACGCCTCGGTAACCAAGGTGAGTCAAGTGATCAAGTGCCGCACCCATTTCGCCCGGGGCTACCCGCAGGGCGACGTACCGGTAGGGAAGGCCAAAGTGGCTGTACGCCGCGGCATGCATGATCGGTGACCGGGAGTGAGACACTGGATCTCCGATCACCGCGAATTCTGCGCGAGGGGCATCTCGCCATTCATACCAATGTCGGTCTGCGGAGGGCATGGTCATGATGCCCGGCGGAACGTCCAAGCCCGTTGGACCAGGAAGTTCCAAACTCCCCCCACGAGCGCCCCGAATACATTGGGAATGAGCACCGAGTGGACCGGGAGCAACCGATAGACGCCAGCCTTTACGGCGGTAGCGATGGCAATACCACCTCCCGCTACCACGAAAAATCGCACCAGTTGGCGTTTTTGGTCATCCAGACCCTCCGCCTCAAATGTCCAGAGGCGATTCCAGACGAAGGAATTATATGTGGCGACGGTCCCAGCGATAATTCCGGCGGCGGGGATAGCGGCCTCCAGCGGAGTTTTGGCGTAGGTGAGAAATGGCATGAGCGCCCTTCCCACCGTGCTGCCGGCGGCAGTCCAGTCGATGATCGTTTTCGAAATGAGGTAGTCGACCAAGAAAGAAGACGATCCCACCACTACGAACCGAATGATCTGCTGCTGGGTACGGGTGCCGGGAACCGCCCGCGGATCATCCTCGCTGGTAACGAGGAGACGATAAATGGGTCCGGCAAGCATTCGCTCGATTTGGCGGTTGATCTTGGTGCCCTTGAACTCGGGGCCCGTCATTTTCTTCACCCAGATCGCGTCGATTCCGCTCCGGTTGGCACCTAAAATGTCGGTCATCAATTGGTCCCCGATCATCACCGCTTGCTCGGCGGGGATGGAGAACTTCGCCAGCGCTTTGTGATACATGTGACGACT
>CANFJD010000277.1 GCA_947447315.1 Fimbriimonadaceae bacterium | reverse complement strand
GCCTAATAATTGGAAGCCCTATGCGGTCCAGTATCGGGATGCGGTGACCAACGATCCGCTGAATGTGCAGTTGCTGCTTTCGCACGCAATGGAGGACGGAGCCGCAGACCGATCGTTTGTTGGCTTAAGCATCAATCCGAACGTATTTGATAGTCCAACGGCAGTGTCACCGTATCAATTCCCGAACTCTGCGGACAATGCGGCTTCACCGGCTTTCGAACCGGCGAACCCGCCCTACGTGCCGGTATGGGGATTGGGCGTGGAGAACTATCAACGCGCGCCAAAGTTTGAATCCATTGCGTTTCCGATCGTTACGGCCCTGACGGCTACCTATACGGCCCCGATCATTTCTGCCAATGGCAACGAGGGATCGTACAAGCTATTTGATCAGGGAACGAATATTTTCCAGATCTCGCCGAGTCAATTGAACGGAGTCCCGAGCAATGATTACCTTTTGGCCCGCGCATCCGTGGCACCGCACGATATTCGGGTGGAAGCCATGATCTATGCCGAGCAGGGATCGTTCTACGTAATTCCGGGACCGTGGTTTAACGAGAATGCAAACGACCGTCGCGATACCTACTTGGCTCGAGTGGCAGAATTGAAGACCGGTGGGCAGACCGATGCACAAGCGCGGGCAATTGCCGATGATGAGCGGCTTCAGAACTTCGGGGCGAAGCCGGCGATTCCGTTCTACGGAGAGCCTGTGGATGTTCGGGTTTCGGTTGTCGGTGCCGTCGCCGAGAATATGCCGCCGAGTATGGGTGAGCAGACCGCTTGGCTTCGCAAATGGGGATGGATACCGGTCAAGCTAGGAGCAACTTCCGCGAATATTCCGGCGTCGCACGTGCCAAATGGCACCAATCTGGCGACAACCCCAGTAGTCCCGAACCTCATCTTTAGCTACGATCCGGTCCTCGGTTCGGGCCGATCAAATGGGTTCGCGACCATCGAGAACAGCCGGCTGATTTTGCGATCCGACGCAAGCGGCCGTCCGCTACCTCCGTTGCCACGGCTTCCCGTGAGTCCTTCGCTTTCTTACTTTGGAGAATTGAACTAACATGCAACGATTCGTTACGGGCATTGCGGTGGCGGGTTTGGCGACCGTGGGTTGGGCCGGACCGCAGGGATACGCATCCCGATTTCAGAACATTCGGGCTGGAGTGGTGGTGTTGGATGCGGACCGAGTCAGCGGCGCCGTGCCTGCCCGTAGCGCTGCACCATTCACGTTCTACAATCTAGATCAGGCGGCTCCTATAAAGCCAGCGGGATGGAGTTTCTACAATCCGTACGGTCCGTCGGTGGTGAGTCCAGAACTCTTTGCTCGCTACTCCGCAATCAATGCTTCCTTGCCTTCGGGGGTTCGAGGTCCGGCTCCCGTGCTGGGAGATCGACTCACTAAGCGAAACGCTCCCTACTGGGAAGTGTCGATCGGAGGGTTAAGCGATGCACAATTAGCCAACTACGACGTTTTGCTGGTTGCGCCTCGCTACAACGGCAGTTTAAATCCGGCCGAGCGTAATAAGTTACGGCGGTTTGTCGATAATGGTGGCGTTCTGTGGGTAGACCCAGGCGCCCTGGCCAACCCGCTGGACAATATCAACAATTTCCCGATCGCTTTCCAGGTGATTACTTCCCCGGAAGCCGGTGGCGAGCAGACAGACTATGCAAACCCGCTGGTTACGTGGCCACAAACCCTCTCTCCGCGAGAAATGTCGGTCCTCAATGCCGAGACGTGGAGTGCGAATAACTGGCTGATCGCGCCCGCATCGCCGAACCCGGCCAACACGCTGTTTTCTGGCTTGGTGAGTGAATATCAGCAATTGAAGCCGGTATCGGTAGTGTCACGAGGATCCGGAGCTACCTACTGGTCCGTGGCTAGCGCGCAGTTGGGAGAAGGATTCATCGCCGTCACTTCGCGGGGAATTGCGGCAAAACTCAATTTGCCCGCGAACTTCGGATCGGTGGATGACAACGCATCGTACGTTGCGAAGGATTTGAACCCCGGAGTAGCCGCGACGGCGGCAGCAAAGTTTGCGGTCAACCTGATCAGCACCGGTTCTCAGTACCGCCAAGCCGCGGGAAGCAGTCGAAAATCGGCTAGCTCCTTCTTATCGATCGACGCCCCGTTATTGGAACGATTCCACTCGGAAGCGCCGCTCGCGGCATCGACTCGCCAAAGCCCGCCCATCGTTTTTAAGGGAGTCACAATTGCTACCGACGGTAACAAGTTGGTGGCCTTTGACTCCAATCCGCAGGCAGATCTGGATAACGACGGCAATCCTGACGACGGTATTCAGGATTACGGAAGCGGAAAATCAGAAGACCGACTTTGGCAGTCTGCTCCGCTCTCCGGGCCTATTTCGGCTCCGGTAGCCGTTGAAGTGGCGCGACCGTTGAACGGACTTCCAAACGACCAGGTGCTCGTGGTGGATTCTTCCGGCACCCTGCACAGTTTTGCCGTTTTCCCTAAGGATGCGAATGGTCGTATCAAGCCGCTTACGACAGCGCCTGAATTGTGGAGTGAGTCGTCCCCAACCGGATCGGCCGATTTTGGCGGCAAGGTTCCCAATCCACCGACTATCCATGAGAACCTGGCGATTGTGGGTGATTCATTCATCCGCGGTGCGTCACGACTTGGTCGAGTTTGGGTGGAGAACTTGCGCACCGCAAAGCCGCTTGGTGGAAATGCGCCCCTGGTTTTGGGCGGGCCGAGCTCCGATGTAAACATCGGCGATATTTCTAGTGGCCCAACGGTTGGGTACATCCCGATTCAAGATAATTCCGGCGGAGTGGATCGAATTGTCTACGTCCCGACGCGAGCCTCCGGCGCAGGGATCAGCAACCCGAATCTTGCGGCTTCAGTTACGAGCATTTGGCTCGGAGCGAAGGGCGAGCGACCGGTTGATTTTGATGACTCGACCGGTGCGTTGCTGGTAACCACAAGGGCGGCTACCCAGGGTGGCCTTACCATTTATCTTCCAGATCCGAGCGGTCCAGAAGCGGAATTTTCGCCACGCCTCACCGTGATCGACAAGTTCGGCAATCCGATGACCGAGGGTCAAATGTTGTCGTACTTTACGGGTACGGCGGCGACGACGGGAGCTGGGGGAGTTCTCTCCTTCCCGATGAAAGCGGGGGCAAGACTGCCCGATGGCTCCGGCATCCGGGTCGACTACACGATCAATTGGGCCGACACCACTCCCGGGATCATGACGAATGCCGTACGCGGAATTGTCAATGTTCCCGACAAGGACAACAACCGATCGATCATCGGTTCGCTTGCCCTCACCCCGATGGGGACGATCTATGCGGTGGTGGGAGATGGCACCAACGGCGGCACATTGCTCGGCTTCCGAGAGGAAGGACGCGGTGCCTTCCGTTGTATCTTGCGCTACGACTTGTTCGAACAGCACAACATTTTGCTGAACGACTCGGCCCGCACTCCATACCGAGAAGTGCTGGCGGATAACGACCCGGTGAATGCGTTCATTCCAAGTGCGAACGCGGAGGATGCTCGATTGAGGTCATTCGCATTCCGGACTGGACCGAGTGTGCG
>CANFJD010000276.1 GCA_947447315.1 Fimbriimonadaceae bacterium | reverse complement strand
GCGGCCGGGAGGGGAATGTTGGGCGACAGCAGCGGCGGGATCTGTGCGTTCACGGCGGCGTGGTTCCACCCAGATCAGTTCATGAGGGTGGGTTCCTTCATTGGTAGTTTCGTTGACTTGGCGAAGCTGAGCGGCGACGAGACGGGCGGGGATGATTACCCGGCGTTCATTCGCAAGGCCGATCCCAAGCCGATTCGCGTGTTTTTGCAGGACGGCAGTAACGATCTAGACAATCCGTTTGGCAACTGGCCGCTGGCGAACCAGCAGATGGCGAAGGCGTTGGCTTACAAGAATTACGATTACACGTTTGCGTTCGGGCACGGATTCCACAGCGGGGCGCACAAGCAGGCGATTTTGCCGAGTGTGCTGCGTTGGCTATGGCGTCCGTGAGCCGCGTATTGGAATCGTGACGGCGGCCCCGCCGGGTTTGAACCATTGCTGAAGTGGAGAATCTGGCGCGGCGGGGTCTTTGACGATGATGAGGCGATCCTGGGCGCGGGTTAGGGCGACGTACATGCGGCGCAAGTTTTCCGCCCGGTTTCGCTCCTCTCGCCGGGCCTGAAGGAAGCTGGAGAGGGCGCCGCCTTTGCCTTTGTTGGGTTTTACGACCACGGCGGGGAGACGTAAGTCGGATTCAAGTTTCTCTGTGGTTTGGACCAGTTTGAGCGCGGTCGTGGGGATTATGGTGATCGGATATTCGGCCCCTTTTGCTTGGTGAATGGTCAAGATCGTTACCCGATCGGCGTCTCCGGTTTCTCCCAGGGGTTCGGCGTCGGTGGATTGGTGGCGGATGGTTTGGATATCTGCGATGGAATCAGCGAATTCTGCGGCTCCGAGGGACGGTTGGTTGATCGCCATTAGTTGAAGCTTGCGGACATTAGCGATTGCCCGAGCTCCCATGGGCATGGCCGCGAGTCGCTCGAAGAATGGTGAGTCTGCGATCAGCCGCGCCATTACTTCCCATGCCGGCAGGTGGCTCGCGGCTCGTGACAAGCGGGTGAACCAACTTAGATATTGTTCAATCGCAGTCTGATCGGCGATATCGGTCGGACTGAATTCTGAGAGTCGACCGAATACGGAACCGTCTAGTGCTAGCGCGACGGTTGAGTCCAGACTGAGGCCACCCATAGGGCTGTGAAGCGATGCCAGAAGCGAAAAATCGTCGGCGGGGTCCGCCAGAGCGCGCAGCGTGTTTGCCACGTCACGGATTTCCATTCGAGAGTAGAACGTGGCTGCGCCTCCAATCACTCGGGTCCGGACGTCATTACTTTCTAGCCGGTAGCTAAGTTGGGATACTTGCGAATTTTTGGCGAGAAGAATGGCGATTCTTCCACCAGTTTCCCCGTTGGCGATCAGGTCTTGTACGCCGGAAACAATGGTGTCTAGATAATTTGCGCTGCCTTCCCACGCTTCCACCGGGGCGGGGCGGGATTTGTGAGTCTCGGCCGTCTCAAAGTCGAACACATCCGCAGGGGATTGAGATTCGGTGGCGAAAGGCTTCATCGGGATGTATTGCTCGCTCCAAACCGACCGGAAGCCCGCATTGACAAAGTCAAGGATTGGCGCTTGGCTGCGGTAATTGGTGGTGAGGGACAGATTTTGCCACTCGGGTTGGAGTGAGCGATCTGAGAACCCCTCAGGATCCGCCAAGCGAAAGCCGTAAATGCTTTGCTGGGCATCACCGACCCTCATCTCGTTGGTAACGTTCAGGGCAGAGATGAGCGCATCTTGCAACGGGTCGATGTCCTGCGCTTCATCCACGATCACATGATCGAACCGCGCCCGAATCGATTCCTGGGCCATCCGCAGAACGGGTTGACGAGACGTTAGGAGCCGGAGTGCCATTCCTTCAACGGCGGTGAAGTCGTATTTCTGATGCTGAGCAAAGAGTTCGTCGAGACGCTGCCAAGCCGAAACCGCGAGAGTTACGGCGCCAACGGTGGTTGCGAGGTCGCCAGAATCGGCCCCCGGTTGGGCATTGGTCCAGGAGGGGATCGGGGGATTGGCGCGATACCATTCCCGGATGGCGGAGATCAGGGCGGGGTACGGGAGTTCTGGGATGAGTTCGCGGGCAGCGATAGGGAGGCTGAGTCGTAACTGGTTCGCCCATTCAGATTGCAGGCGATCTGGATCTGAGTAGTGGAATTGGAAATATTCCCGGGCACTTTCAAATTGGTGGCCGCCCGGAGTCTTCCGGATGCGAGACAAGATTTCCGCAACTTGGGTTTCCGGGTCATCGACCAGAGTTTGACGCGACTCTCTCGTGGTGGCTTCCAAGTATTGACGGCACTCGACAGGGAGGCGGTGCGAGGAGGAAATCGCCCGCCGAATGGCGGTTTGGATCATCAGTGGGGCGGCGTCGGCGTCAAGCATTTCGAAGTGAGGATCGATGCCCAGCGCGAAGGCATTTTCCCGGAGAATGCTGCCGGCGAACGACGCAATGGTTTGAATGGGGGCGGTCTCGGCATCCATTGCGTCGGATTCACGGCCGCCGGCCCGTAGGATATGCACGATCCGTCGTTTGATCTCGGTTGCAGCTCCCACGTTGAACGTTACAACCAAAATTCGATGCGGATGAATGGTTTCGCTTAATCGTGCGTAACGGTGCCCGAGAGTGGTGGTCTTTCCGGAACCAGCACTGGCGGCCACGATTACTCGTGGACGACTGGTTTCAATAACCGCGCGCTGTTCGTCCGTCGGGATGTACCTAGCTATGGCATCCCTCCGCCCTGGAATGGATCGTCGAGATCTCCGAAGTCGCGATGACGCCGGCACAGTTCTCCATACACGCAGGTCTGACAGTAGGATCCCGGGATTGGAATGGCATGCCCAGCTTGGATGGAGGCCTGGGCTGAACGCAACATCGTCCAGATCTTTTCCCAAACTTCACGGCGTGGATTGGTGTCGTCTGCCGGATTCGAGTCGAGCCGCTGACGGACAACTTCGCCCGATTTGCTTCGCGTCACGCCGTCGTCTTGGTCTCCTCCCACCACGTATACGGTCCGCCCGCCGGTAGTAAAGTCGACTTCTAGGGCGGCAGCCCGGTCGTTTTTATCGAAAGCAGCCCATACCAGCGCATAACGCCACCAAGAAGAAGGTGATTTTTCAAAATCGGGTCTTCGGCCAATCTCAAATAGGTGAACAATGGTTCTTCGATCGGACTCGGAAACGGCGGGAATCGTTCCCGCGAGCGAGAGACCAGGTACTTTGCGGGTTAGAACCGAGTTCAGGGCGTCGAACGACACATTGGTCTGTGTGTTGGCTCTCCGCCACCGGTTGCGACTGGCACGTTCACGGTCGGCCCAACCATCGGTAAGGGACTCGCGTGATTGTTCCAAGGTACGCAATTCCCAATCTAACGTGGCCGGGGACCAATCGGCAACGGTTGCATCCAATGATTCCATCAGACGGACTTCTAGTTCATCCGAGGGAACGGAGGCAATTCTTGCCGATTGCGGCACCTGGGCCAATCGCTGCCATCGAATTCGGGACGATCGCGCCCGAAGTGGCGTCCGCTCCGATATGATAAAGCGGAATGGGCAAGTTTCGGCCCAATAAATGCTTTGATAGCGCACCGGTTCGCCCGATCGATTAGACAGTATCTCCG
>CANFJD010000275.1 GCA_947447315.1 Fimbriimonadaceae bacterium | reverse complement strand
GTTGCTTACCCAAAGCAGCGCGGCAGAGATCAGAACCCGTTGGGGCGGCACGTGCTCTTTATGGATGAGAGCCAGAGCTAAGCGACCCGCCGCAAAGACGGTGAACAGGGTGATCGCACCGACCAAGGCGTAGCCAAATTGGTCGTTGAGCTTGTGATTGCGCTGATGATTGGCGATCACAGCCCCGGCGAGGAGGAGTCCGCACACCGCCACCACCAGCCATTCCGGCCCGGCGCGGAAGGTATTGGGCAGGCTGTAGTGCAGTCCTGCCACGCCCAGAGTCGACAAAACTACCGGCCACCGCGGCTCTCGGTCTTCGCGTTCAACGGTGGACATGCCGGTCTAGGTTACCGAAGGTAATCCCCGGGAGCCCCAAACCCAAAGATTGATCGGCCAATTTTCAGGTTCAAAAACTGGGCTATTCTCGCCGACTTACGGGTTTGATTCACAATCTATCCCGTGACGATCAACTCGCTTCTCGCCCGATTTCGCGAATGCCCGCTCGTGGTATCGGTTCAAGCCAGCGAGTATTCGCCGTTGGACCATAGCGATGTCCTCCTCCGCATGGCGCGTGCGTCGCTGAAGCAAGGCGTTCGGGTGCTGCGGCTGGAAGGCGTCAAAAATCTGCGGGTCATTCGGCCAGAAGTTAAGTGTGCGACGATCGGGTTACTCAAACGCACTTATCCGGGAAGCGAGGTTTACATCACTCCGACCGCGCAAGACGCGGACTCCCTGATCGACCTGGGAGTGGAGATTGTCGCCCTCGATGCCACCCCGCGGCCTCGACCCGGCAACGACGATTTTCCCGCATTGGTTGCCCACATTCATCGCCGAAAGACGTTGGTGATGGCGGATTGCGATTCGCTGGAAACGGCGATTTATGCTGCTGCCGCCGGTGCCGATATTATCGGCACCACGCTTGCTGGATACACGGCCGAAAGTACGAAGACCAACGGTCCAGATTTGGAATTGCTCCGCGCCATCTGTGCCGCCGTGTCCGTACCGGTGATTGCGGAAGGACGATTCTCGCAGAAGTGGGAGATTGAAGCGGCCCTGCGGATGGGGGCGACCGCCGTAGTCGTGGGCGGCGCGATCAACGATCCGGTTAAACAGACCCGCGCCTTGATGCCGAATAAGCCGGCGAATGCAAACGATCGCGTCGGCGCGATCGATATCGGAGGGACCAATTTACGGTTCGCTGTATTTTCGGGTGATTGGCAACTGATCTCGCGGGAGGGCGCGCCAAATCCCGAATCGAGGAAGGACCGGCTAGATTGGATCCGTCATCAGATCGCGGAATCCGGCGTAAGTCGGGTTGGCGTTTCCACCGGCGGCGTCGTGAATCCAAAGACGGGAGAAGTGGTGCGGGCAAAAGCTCACCTTATGCCCGACCATCAGCACATTTTCTTCAACGAGCAGGAGCTTAGGGTGCCGACAGTGGCATGGGGCGATGGTCATGCGACCGCTTGGGCCCATGCGAACCTAGCGAAATATGCGGGTAGTCGGGTGGCGACCCTGGCCATTGGTACCGGTGTGGGTTGCGGGTTTGTCCAAAACCATCAAATTTGGTGCAGCCCCGATGGTGACTACCCGCGAATCAACGATCTGCCTTCGCCGACCGGAGAAAGCTACGAAAAGCGAATGGGCGGAAAATTTATCTCCCAGGATCTCAGCGAGGAAACGAAAGAGATTGCGCGCGAGAGCCTACGCGGAGCGGTTTCCGCCCTGCAGGGACTCTACTTCCCGGATCATATTGTGATCGCCGGTTCGGTGGGATTAAGCCCTTGGATGGCCCCGGAACTGGAGGCTTTGAACGTTGATCCCAGTCCGTTTGGTACCGATGCCGGACTTTACGGGGCAGCCGCGGTGGCGCTATTTCCGCCCGCATTCCGATAAGCCGGATATACCGTCGTCGAATTTGATAATTGCGGCGGGGCAGGACGTCGGCACAATGAAGTGGTGAATCGGCTGGCATCGCGTTACCTTCGCCCGGCCTATTTGTCGCTCGGCGTGCTTCTGGTTAGCCTGGGTTATATCGGGTTTTTTGTCCCGGGCATGCCCAGCACCATTTTCTTCATTCTGGCCCTTGCCGCCTTTCGACGGTCGAGTCCACGATTTGAGAATTGGCTGCTGGACCGCCCCGTCATTGGCCCGATTCTTCGCGATTGGGACGAGACCCGCGCGATCCGTCCCCGAGTGAAGCGAATCATCATTGGCGTGTTGTGGCTCTCCATTGCCCTTTCCGCGTGGATCATTCAGAAACGCGCGACCGATCATCTACGGGCCGACGTGGTGTGCGGGATCCTGGTTCTGGTGGCGGCTGGCGTCACCTATTACATCTGGACACGGCCCGACCGATTGGACTCCTAGTCCGCCTACTTTTTGCGACTCTTGGATGAAGGCTTGGCTTTGAGTCGTACTGCGGCGTCCCGGGCCTCCTCCATCTTGGCGGCGAGCTGGGCTGGGTTCTCTAAGGTTTCTTGCGGTACTTCCCGATACGGTCCGGGTTTGCCATCCAAAATCCACGGTTCCATGCCCAGTTCGTCGTACCAACCGACCGTTTCGGCATCCACCTTAAAGTACAACCGATCATCGTCTGCCACCGCCATGAACACCTCGTCGACGTAAACCCCCAGACCGCCAAACATTTTCTTGATTCGGCAAGGTCGAGCTTCGTTCAGCAGTAGCGTAAGGCGCTCGGCGACGGTGGGAGTCATCGGCATGAGTTATGGTAGCGCAGGACCGTCGAGTCGAGTCACTAACCGCTCGGCCATTCGGCCCGAAATTCCCCTCGCTTTCCATTCCCCGCTGTGAGCCCGGATTGCGGAAATGACCGAGGCGACGACACTCACCACGTAGATGATTCCCAGAATGATCCAAACCACCACTGCCTTGATGAGAATGGACCAGAGCAGGTCCCACGTGAACTGAGGATTCTGCAGAAACTGTCCGATGGATATCAACGCGCTAATGATCATCGCCGTAGCCAGCAAAATGGACTGAATAATGCCGCCGATGAGGATGTCGGCAGCGTGCAGCGAGACAAACCGCGACGACTTTCGGTGCAGGAAGTAGAAGATCACCGGCCCCCAAATGGGGAACGGGATGCTCACCAAATGTCCAAGCGCCGCCGTATTCCGTTCCGCCGAAGTTGGGTGCATAAGCACGCTTTATGGTAGAGCAGGCTCGGTAAGAAGCCGTGACCTTTGTCGCAGCGGCCGAGGCTGCTCCGACAATCAGCATCTTGCAGATCGCCTTTCAACCCTTTCAGCCGCTACTGAAAGTTGCCATACATCGTAGAATAAGAAGGTTAATATGTCAGCGCCACGAAATGTTATCGTCGTCGGAGGAGGCCTGGCCGGTCTTATGGCCGCCATGAAGCTTGCCGAGGCTGGAACCAAGGTTCAGCTCTTCAGTTTGGTGCCGGTAAAACGGTCGCATAGCGTGTGCGCTCAGGGTGGAATCAACGGCGCGGTAAACCTGCGCGGCGAAGGCGATTCCCCTTACCTGCACTTTGAAGACACGATTACGGGTGGAGACTTCTTGAACCACCAGCCCCCTGTCATGCGGATGGTGGAACGCGCGCCGGCGATCATTTACCTGCTGGACCGCATGGGCGTTCCATTCAACCGTACC
>CANFJD010000274.1 GCA_947447315.1 Fimbriimonadaceae bacterium | reverse complement strand
TGGGCACAATTTGCCAAGACACCCCAAATTGGTCTACAAGCCATCCGCAGGCTTCAATCTTGCCTCCCTCGCCCAGCCGATCCCAGAAATAATCCACTTCCTCTTGGTCTTCGCAGTCCACCATCATTGAGATGGCGGGGTTGATTTCGTACATCGGACCGCCGTCAAAAGCCATGAATTTTCTCCCTTTCAGTTCGAACGCTGCGATGGTTCCGTTGTCTCTGGGGACTTCATTAACGTACAGCAGCGTAGAGTCCTGAAACACGTCTGTGTAAAAACGAGCGGCGGCGGCAGCCTTGCCGTTGAACCAGAGAAATGGGGTGATGGAACTCATGATCGGGTCTTTATCTGCTGGCTTTTGCTTCTTGGGCGATCGCAGATCTCATCTAGTAGCATAGCGTCTGATCGAGGCTAGGCAAAGCGGACCGAGGAAGGACAACTCGATGTCTCCATCAATCGATGGCGGGCGTGGAATACTCAAACCGTGCCGGAGCTACTTCATACATCAATCTTTGGACTTCCCCCTGCGAGAATTGGGAAAGTGCGGGAGGTCTACGATCTGGGTGATGAGGTGTTGATTGTGGCTACCGACCGTATCTCGGCATTTGATGCGGTGATGGCGAATGGGATTCCGGACAAGGGGGTGATTCTCACCCAGATGAGTGCATTCTGGTTTGCCCAACTCGCCGATATCTGTCCGCACCACGTGATTTCCGTGGCGGATGCGGACGTTCAGGCGCGTTGTGAGCAACCCCAGCCAGAAATTTTTGGCCGGACGACGGTGGCAAAAAAGGCGACAACCATCCCGGTCGAGTGTGTGGCGCGAGGCTATATCACGGGCAGCTTGTTTAAGCAGTATCGCAAGGAGGGTGGAAAAATTCTTGGACTGGATTTGCCGGATGGGTTGCAAGACGGAGATCGTCTGCCGGAGCCGATTTTTACTCCCGCCACCAAAGCCGACGAAGGGCACGACGAAAATATTAGCTACGCCTCCGTGGTGGACCAGTTGGGCGCGGAGACCGCCGCATTTTTGAAATCCAAGACCTTGGAGATCTATGCCCGCGCCGCGCATCATGCTGAGACGTGCGGGATCATTCTTGCCGACACCAAGTTTGAGTTTGGCGAGCACTCCGACGGGATTCTATGGATTGACGAGGCGCTGACGCCCGATTCCAGCCGCTATTGGCCCGCGGAAACTTACGCTCCGGGCCAAGCGCAGCCGAGTTACGATAAGCAGTTCGTGCGCGACTACCTGGAAACCTCGGGATGGGACAAGAATCCACCCGGGCCGACGCTCCCCGATTCCGTGGTCCTGAACACGCGCGCAAAATATGTCGAAGCGTTCACACGACTGACTGGTCGCACCTTCTAATGCGTCCCTGCGCCATTGTCCGCTAGGGTTTTAGCGTAAAATTTGGAGCCATGGCAACCCCTTTGAAAGTCCTAGTTTGGGACGAATATCCGGCTCACGCTCCGAAAGAGATTTATCCCGATGGCATCCGCGGTGCGGTGGCAAAGGGACTTCAGGAACTGGATCTTGATGGTGAACTCGACGTAACGGCCATCGGTCTTGATGAGCCGGAACAGGGTTTGCCGCTGGATCTACTCGCCTCCGCGGATGTTCTCTTGTGGTGGGGCCATGCCCGACACGGCGAAGTGAAAGACGAGCTTGCCGAAGAAATCGCGAAGCACGTTCGCACCCGCGGCCTTGGTTTGGTGGTGCTTCACAGCGGTCACTACAGCAAGCCTTTCCAGAAAACTCTCAGCACCACTGGCCACCTGAAGGGTGGATGGCGAGAGGCCGATCCGGCGGATACCGAAGAGGTCACCGTGTGCGCTCCTCGCCACCCGATTGCTCAAGGCGTTTCGGATTTTGTCCTGGATAAGGAAGAGATGTACGGCGCTCCGTTTGACGTTCCTCCGGCAGAAACGTTGGTGTTCCAAAGTCATTTTCCGCTCGGCGGAGAGTACTTCCCGTGCGGCATCACCTGGACGGTCGGTGACGGGATTGATCCCGAGTTCACCTCCGGCCCCGGCGGCGGAAAGGGACAGGGCGACGGCAAGGGACGTGTGTTCTACTTCCGACCTGGTCACGAAGCTTTTGACACCTATTACAAAGATCCGATCAAGCAGATCATCTACAACGGTACTCGTTGGGCCGGAAGACTCATTTAGTACTTAATATTTAGTACTCTATCTACGTGCCCCGAATATGGGGTGCGTAGATTCCTATGGCCAAGTCCGAACATCACATTCTTTTCATTCTCGATCGCAGCGGTTCGATGGAACCCCGTCGCGCCGACGTCATTGGTGGCTTCAACCAATTTGTGCAGCAACTGCGCGAAGATCAGCACTCCGGCATGGATACGTTCGTGTCGCTGGTACAGTTTGATGATACGTCGGAGACCGTTTTCTCGCGAGTTTCGATCAATGACGTCCGTCCGATTTCTAGTCGCACCTACCGAACACGTGGCTCCACGGCCTTGCTCGATACCGTTTTCGAGAGTGTGACCGCCTATCGAGCCAGTATCGGCCAGGGTGCTTTTGGAAATACGAAACTGTCCGTAGCTCCGGCCGTGCAAGTGGTTGTATTCACGGACGGCGCCGAGAACGCCTCGCATCGATACCGGGCCGACCAAGTGGCTCAACTGCTCGCCGAGTGCGAAGCCCTGGGCAACTGGACATTTGTTTATATCGGCGCTCACTCCGACGCTTGGGCCGAAGCGAGTGTTACTGGCCATAAACGGGGAAACACCCGTCAGTTCCGGGCCGAAGAAGTAGGTGACGCTTTGGTGTCCGTGAGCGAACGCACGAAGGTATTCCGTAAAGCGTATGCCGAAGACGCCACTTACAAGCAGACCGAAGAGTTCTTCAACGGCGAACCCGAGCCGGTTAGGCTGTAGCTATTTGAGGAAACGATTGAGGGTGGTTCGGACTTCGGCCATCCTCTCGTCTTTCGTGGCGTAATTGTGCGGATTGGCTTCTTCATCCGAGTTGCCGTAAACGCACCCCTCGATGTGCTGCCCTAAAACCACGACGCCAAACTGATCGAGCGCCGCCCGCAACGCCGACACCTGCGTGAGAATATCCACGCAGTAGCGCTCTTCCTCAATCATCTTTTGTAATCCCGAAACTTGCCCGGCGATTCTGGCCAGTCGTCGAGTGGCGTCTTCGTGGAATGTCTTTTCTTCGGCCATTCTGATAATTTACTTTGGTTTGGGCTCGAGGGGCCCACACGGTCGAAAAGAAAAGGTATACCTATACCCCCTAGGGGTTAAAATGAAAGCACGAGCGTTCACACTCATCGAACTATTAGTCGTCATCGCCATCATTGCGATTTTGGCGGCCATCCTCTTCCCAGTTTTTGCCCAGGCAAAGCTGGCGGCCAAAAAAACGGCAGACCTTTCCAATCAAAAGCAGATCATCACCTGCATGATGCTGTACGCCAATGACAACGATGATCGGACGGCAAAGACTCACCACGATCTTGAAGCGGGAGAAACCATTGCCGATCTCTATACTTGGTACCAACCCCTATTCCCCTACGTCAAAAGCCGAGACGTTTTTCGAAACCCGGCCGTAAGCGATACGCCCACTTTGTTTCCGAACCCGGTAACCCTGGCTGACTGGAATACTTATCGCACCGACTACCTCATCA
>CANFJD010000273.1 GCA_947447315.1 Fimbriimonadaceae bacterium | reverse complement strand
TCCCCCGGAGGGGCGAGGGGGTCCCGCCAATACTCCATCTTTTTTGATCGTTCATGCCGTGATCTCCAAAAGTCTAATAGTGACATCATCAAATAAAAACCGGAGACTTTTAATAAATAACTAGGTTCAAACCGCGCAAAAACGCCTCTTCCCGCGATCTGGAGCGCAAAACTAGCGAATTGAACCCGGTAAAACTACCGTACTCTGCGGAGTACCCCGTGCAATCAACAACACACACCGAGTGATAAGATGCGCCGACAAGAGTGTCGGCGCTCCCAGGAGTAAATTACGGGTTGAGGGTGCGACCGTAGCCATCCAGCCGGACGCCGCCGACCAGGATGACGATGCCATCGATGAACGACCACACTGCCCCGACCCCGCAGGGGAACAGCAGCAGTTGGATAACGCCGATGGCGCTGTAGCCCAGGTACATGCGGCCCACACCGGGCAGGATGAGCTGCAAAATGCCCGCCAGCACCCGGCTGCGGTCGCTCATTCCATTGGAGTAGTTATGGATCTGAACGTAGGTGGGGGCCACCGGATAGTTGTAGTTAGGCGCGTTCCAAGCGGTGGGCGCCCCGAAGTTCGCCGCCGAAGGATCGGGCGCGGCGGTTGCGGTGGGAGGGGCCGACGGAATGTAGGGCGGCGGCGTAGTGTTCGGCTGGTAAGCCGGCGGAATATTGGGGTTGGCGGGGATGAACAGCGGTCCCAGCTCGATGGCCTGGATGGCGGGCACCCAGTTAGCCAGCCCCGGCTTCCACACCATCGTCTCGCGCAGAATCACCTCGTCGCGGATGAGACTCTCCATGTCGTCGAGCGTAAGGGGGCCCAGCTGACCGTAATGCCCCACGTAATACCACTCTGCCGTCATCGGATCTCCAATAGTCGTAACGTTGTACCGCAGGGATGCCCCCGGTCTGCCATTCGGCCTACGTCAGGTCCGCCGACCGGGCCACCACCACCCGAACGGCCGCGGGTCGGCAAGAAAAATGGATCGGCGTCCGCAGCCCCACTTCGCCATCCACGGTCACCCGCTTCGTCGGCGTCGTCTCCAGCCGCCCTTCCCGAAACTCCGCGCCAAACACCTCGCCCAAGTTGCGCTGAGTCCCGCTGGCCAGCCGCACCGCCAGCTTGATGAAGGCGGACTTAGAGGTGGTTTGGAGGGCATACATCGTCAGCCGTCCATCCCGAATGCCCGCTTCGGGCGACAACCGAAACGGCCCGGCATGGTACCGACCATTACCGACGACGATCTGCAAGGTTTCAAACTCGTGCTCCATGTCATCCAGCGTCAGGCGAGCCCGGAACGCCGAAGCCTGCCCCAAAGCGCGAGCCAGAGCAAAGAGGTAGACCATCCGTCCGTACTTCCGCTTGGCATCGTTGGTAAGGGCGTCGGCAATCTTGGTGGTGAGGCCGACGGTGGCGACGTTCACAAAGTAATCGTCATCGATGGTGGCAATATCCACCGGAAGCACGTGGCCAGAGGTGAGGATATTCACCGCACCCTGAACATTAAAAGGGATCTCAAGGTCGCGGGCAAAGGCATTCCCCGTGCCCAGCGGCAAAACACCGAGGACGGTGGGTTGATTCACAAAGAGGTGAATAATGGCGCTGAACGTGCCATCCCCGCCGCCCGCCACCACCATGGGAACTCCCGACTTAATCGAAGAATCCGCAATCCGGATGAGCTCGGTAACGGTGCGAAACTTGCGGGCCGTAACCAGCTCCACGCCCGCCGCGCGCAGGTCAGTCTCCGCCTGCGCAAACCACTCCTTCCCGCGGCGCGACTTATCATTCACCAGCAGTACCGCGCGGGTAGGAGGACTTTCCATCCCGTTAAGCTACGCCGCCGGGTCCACCGGCGTCACGGCAACCGGATCCCCCAGACGAATCATAGGCCCTTCGCAATCAATCCGCGGAATGAGGTTCATCCCAAAAATCACCTTGGCGTCAATAGTGCGGAACTTTGCCAAGGTAGTAAGCGGCTCGGGCCCCGTTCGCTCACCGGTCGCCTGGTCAATGGTAGGTACTTGGCAGCGGGCGCAAAGCTTATTGCCCAGCGCGGCAAGGTCACCCATTTGGTAATGGCCAAAAGCATCCTCCGCCCAAGGCTCACCAGCAATCCCGGAGACGACGATATTGGCACGAAAGCGATCCATGGGAATGGAGATCTCGAGGCGCCGATTAAGGTCGGCCAGAGAGGTGTCGTTAGCCAGGAGGATGGGAAATCCATCGGCAAAGGAGACGCGGTCGTCCGGCTCAGCATACTCCGGCGAGATCGGCCGGCTGGTGGCGGTCCCCATGCGGACGAGGCGAACGCGTTCGTTCAGGTGGTCGCTCAGCCAAGAATCGGCACGCTGGTCGCCACCGTAAGCCAGCACGGTGGAGTTCCATACGGTGACCGACAGCGAGGTAGTTTCATCGATCTCTGACACGATGGAATCGCCATTTAGGCTGGCAATGTGAAGCGCGTCGCCGTGAATCTGAGGGCGTAACGTTGCCATCTGGGGGAGCTGGCGTTGGCTTCGGAAGACATTGTCGTCGCCGACGATCATGTAGCGGCGATCGTTCCGCAGCCCTTCCCTCTCCACCGGCGATTCGGTCAGGGAAACGCCCGCCATTCCCTTTATGGGATACACAAATAATCCGGTGATCGTGCCAAGGGATCGGGCGGAACTCACGCGATGGGTGTACCCGTTGCCAGCGGTTCGTTCAAAATGATGCTATGCCTCTGAACATTCGGCCCAACGTTTTGGCGATGTCACCCTACGTGCCCGGTAAGCCGATTGAGGATGTAAAACGCGAATTGGGGCTAGACCGGGTCATCAAGCTGGCCAGCAACGAGAATCCGTTCGGTCCGTCGCCGCTGGCGGTGGAAGCGACTCAGGATGCGGCGTTGCGGATGCACATGTATCCCGATGGGGCGGCACGCTCACTGCGAGAGGCGGTTTCGCACAAGTTTGGGGTTCCGTACGAAAACATCTGGGTGGGTAACGGTTCGGACGAGCTGATCCATCTGATCGGGTTGCTGTTTCTGGGCAACGAGACCGACGAGATGATGATGTGCGACCCGGGGTTCAGCCGCTACGATGCCAGCGCCTACCTGGCGCCATCCAAGCTGGTAAAGGTGCCGACGAACGTTCGGTTTGAGCACGATTTGGAAGCGATGGCGGCGGCGGTGAACGAGAATACGCGGCTGGTTTACATTGCCAATCCGAACAATCCCACGGGGACGGTGGTGACGAAGGCGGCGTTCGAGAAGTTCTTGGACCGCATTCCAGCCGATCTGCCGGTGGTGTTAGATGAGGCTTACATCGAGTTTGCCGAAGGAGCCGACACGCCGAACTCGCTGGACTACCTTCGACAGGGGCGGAATGTGATCGGTCTGCGGACCTTCTCGAAGGCGTACGGTTTGGCGGGCATCCGGGTGGGTTATGGTTGGGCCCCAGCGGCGATGATTGATGCCTACGAGCGGGCGAGAGAGCCGTTTAACGTCAATCTGCTGGCCCAAGCGGCGGGGATTGCGGCGTTGGATGACGACGCGCATATTCGGAAGACGGTCGCGAACAACTCGGCGGGGCTGCGACGCCTCCGGGACTTGTTCCTGTCGGTGGGAGCGCGGCCGGTGGAAAGTCACGCGAACTTTGCGTACGTGGACTTGGGGATGCCAGCCG
>CANFJD010000272.1 GCA_947447315.1 Fimbriimonadaceae bacterium | reverse complement strand
GAGGTCGGCCATGGTGCACCCCTGGGCGGGAAGATAAAAAATTGGATCGTAGCCGAAACCACCTCCACCCGAAGGCTGGTCGGCAATCACCCCTTCACAGATCGCTTCAAATTCTTCGGTCGGCTGCCCCGGAATGGCGAGGGCTACCGCGCACCGAAATCGAGCTCCTCGTTCCGCAGGAGGGATCTCTTTCAACCGCTCCAAAATGATGCGCATCTTTTCCGGAAACGGAGTTTCTTCGCCAGCAAATCGCTTGCTATACAACCCCGGCTCGCCATTCATCGCATCAATCTCCAGGCCCGCATCATCCGCCACGCACCATTCACCGGTGAACTTAACCGCAGAATCGGCCTTGATGACCGCGTTCTCGCGATACGTGGTGCCGGTTTCGTCTGGCTCCGGTGCCCCTGGGTAGTCCGCTAGCGTCCGGATCGTCAACTGAGGAAATCGGGCCCCCAGAATCGTCACCATCTCCCCCGCCTTCTTGGCGTTGTGGGTGGCGATGACAAGTATCCGGGACATACAAGAAATTATGACGGCTGGGACTAAGGAGGTCCGTCGGCGCGGTCAGTTTGTGAGTTTGGCGCCCGTCGATATTTAAGTGCGACTTCTCCAATCAATCCCGGACGGCCAGAACTGACCAGCTTATAGCCAGTCTCTAATTTTTCGTAAACAAAAGGCTTGCGGGAAAGCGGATCAAAAATCTCCGCCGCCGTGGCTACATCCTTTAATGAGTCGGGAAACTTGCGGTAGTTCCAATAATATTTTCGCACTCGCCCGTGTAGCAGTAACAACCGCGACTGGGCTCGATTCTTAAACACTGCCTGGTCAAAATTGGGAACAAAAAGAGTGATGTTCAGCGCGACCCCCATATCCGAATCGTTGCGAATGACCTTAGGCGACTTGGCATTTTCGTCGGATAATTGTGTTTTCCACTCAGACTCGGGCCGTCGCAATCCTTGCTTGAGAGCAGCAACCGCATTCCGTTTCTGTCCAATGAAATTATCAATAATCGCGTTCCAACGTTCCTTGGTTAAGCCTTTAAAATATGCTTTCGTGACCGCATCGCCATATTCTTTAACATTATTTTCTTCATCAGAGCTAAGAAAATCCGGCGTGGGAATATCCGTTCTCATTAAGTCGTAGTACTTAAGACTGCTATTAAAATCGCCTTCAAACACTCGCCCCAGCAGATCAACATCGGCAATTTTTCGCGAAGCGATCGACTCTAGTCGTTCCCAATCGGCCGGTGTGAATACGGGAAGATACTCATTCACCACCGCGAGCAAGATAGCGTCGATCGCCACGGCCACCAAGTAATGAATAAGTGATTCACCCGCCCCCCGGTCGCTCATTCCTTCCGTCGTTTGGATAATCTTCACGGCATCGCTCGATTTTCCGTCCGATAGTTTTAGCCAGGCATAATCCGCCATCGCCTTAGCAATTCCTTTTTGCAAAGCGAGCTCGGGAAAGTCTGCCGCGGTCGTGACATCTGTCGATTGCGGAGGCGCAGAATAAGGAAGATCGTTTCCTTTCTGAACTAATCTAAATATTTCTTCCAGCGTCTTGGACTGCCACCGTACGGCATCCAGAGGCGTCATGGTCAGAGACAGACCCTTTGGCAATGTAGCCGGTAATTCTTCCAATTGGTGATATCGGATTTGCGTAGCTACACTGAATCCAGGGTCGCTCAACAATTTCCCAGCCGCTGCGTACGCATCCCGGGCGTCCGGAACCTGTCCGCTTACCAGTACAAAGGCGATGGCACCAATCACTGCGCTATTGTAATCCGACTTGAGCACTAAATAGCCAACAATCGATGATCGCCGCCGCGATGCAGGTTACGGTCTAAATGGTTTTCCCTGAAGCGCTTGGTACTTAGAAATTTCCGCAGAAGTCAGCAGACTCTGCAACTTCTGCTTCGTCGCCGCATCAATCGCCTTGATCTGCGGAGCGACGGCCTTTTGCGCGGCCTGAGCTTCCTCCTGTGCTTTCTGTCGCAAGCTCGCTGCTTCGGCCGCGTCTTTTGGCTTCATCGCCTGATACTTTCTGATGACCGGACCAACTGCGCCTTGCGAGAGGGACAGGGCTTTCTGAGCCCCTTCCTGCAGCGCGGCGCGGTAATTCTTCAACTTGGTCGGGGAAATCCCGACTTCTTTTGCTACCCGCTCGTCCGCCAAACCCGACCAGCTTGCGCGCTGCAGCGTAATTTCTCGCAGTCGCTTTGTCTGCGGCACCGTCAACTGGGCAAGAACTCCCGCTTTGAGTGTTTTCCCGGCCGCCGCCAGCCCCGGCTGAATTTTCTTCTGCAACTCCGGCGTCATCTGCTGGCCGCGATACTCAGATTCAAGTTTCTGCAGATATGCCTGGTTTTTCCCCGCCGCTTCGTTCATCTTAGCCCGCTGAGCTTCGGTAATCCCGAGTTTCTTCTGCACCGGTTTGGCTTGGAGAATCCGAATATCAGAGACGTACTGATCAAACGTTTCGGCCCCGGCAAGACCAACAAAAAACAGAAGAGACGCAAACGAAAGCGCAAGCCGCATGCCCTAAGCGTACTGCTGTCGATGCTCAACTTGCACGGTGACGCGCGCCAATGACCGTCGAATTTCGGCCTGAAGCGCATCGGTGGGGTTCACCATTTGGTTCAGATAGATCGGTAACGCCTGATTATCGTTCTGAACGTGCAACACAATCTCATAGCTCCCCGGGTGCTGGTCAATCAACAGTTTCAATTGGCGCATCTGAGCTTCGGTAGCCCGTTGAAGCGTAATGGAAAAGGTTCCGGGGGAGGCAGAGTCAATGTCCGGTAGATCCAACGCGGGCTCCAGCGGCGTAATGTTATCCACTCGAATCTCGATTTGCTTTTCACTTCCGTTTTCCCGAATCCCCACGAATCCGGAAAGCACCACCAAAGAGTCCTTCTTCAGAACGTCCTTAAACAGTTCGTACTTGGTGCTGTAGGCCACCGCACTCGCCTGACCGCTGAAGTCTTCAATGGTCATCATCGCGTACTTGCGACCATCCTTCTTGCTAATCCGCGGGGTGAGCTTCGCAATAACGCCCGCCAACTTCACGTGGTTGCCATCTTCCAATTCCGCGACCGATGCACAACTGTGGCTGGAGAGCTGCTGAATCGTCCGCTCCAGTCCGCGCAGCGGGTGGTCAGAAACGTAGATCCCCATGACTTCCTTCTCCATCGAAAGAATCTCACCGCGAGTAAAGGGATCCACTGGCGGAAGATTGGGATATGACGCACTCGCCGGTTCGGAATCGCCAAACAATGAATCTTGCCCCGCGGTGCGGGCTCGGTGCTGGGAATCGGCGAAGGCCAAAGCGCCATCCAGATACTCCAGCAAATTCTTCCGGTTCCGCTCGATGCTGTCCAGCGCCCCGGCTTTTATCAGAGCTTCCAGCGCCGTGCGATTCATACCGTATGGCTTGGTTCGATCGGCAAACTCATACAGGTGGGTGAACGGAATACTTGCCCTCTCCTGGATGATGCCCTCCACCAAGCTTTCACCGACCCCCTTGATGGCCACCAGCCCGAAACGAATAGCCTCCGATTTGCCGTGAGTTTCAATCGTGAACCCACCACTCGAAGCGTTGATATCCGGGGGCAGAACCCGCAATTTCATGCGGCGGCATTCGTCGATGAACGAAGTAACTTTATCTTCCTTTTCT
>CANFJD010000271.1 GCA_947447315.1 Fimbriimonadaceae bacterium | reverse complement strand
GGCCACCAAATATCGGCCGAGTCACGCTGATTTCGCTTACGATCAGAAGTACGGAATCCGCGCCGTCAGTGGTGGTGGGCGTGCATCCGCGCGGGAGACCATCGGTCGCGTTGCTGCCGGTGCGATAGCGCAACAGATTTTGCGATCATACGGAGTCGAGATTGTCGCGTACGTCACCGCTGTCCAATCCCTTTCCGCCAGTATCAGTGCGGAAAACGTGACCCGAGAGCAGGTGGATTCCAACATTGTTCGATGCCCAGATTCGGTGACGGCGGAAGCGATGATTTCCCTCATCGAGCAGGTGCGAAAAGATGGCGACAGTATTGGCGGCGTGGTCGAATGCGTGGCGCGCGGTGTTCCGACGGGATGGGGTGAGCCAGTTTTCGACAAGCTAGAAGCCGATCTGGGCAAAGCGATGCTCTCGTTGCCCGCGTGTAAAGGTTTCGAGGTCGGATCGGGGTTTGCCATGACCCAGCGACGGGGGAGTGAGGTGAACGACCATTTCCGAAATGTGGACGGCAAAGTCGTCACCACTACCAATCATTCGGGCGGCATTCAAGGCGGCATCTCAAACGGAATGCCGATCGTGGTGCGATGCGCCTTCAAGCCGGTCGCGACGGTGATGATGTCTCAACCAACCGTCGACTCAAACGGTGAGGAAACGACGCTGTCTGGCAAGGGACGCCACGATCCGTGCGTGGTCCCGCGGGCGGTGCCGATGGTGGAAGCAATGATGGCCTTAACCTTGGTGGACCACGCGTTGCGGCAACGCGCGATCGGAAACTTCTAGGTCAGACCTTCCACTTGTCTTGCAGCATTTGGTTTAGCAACAAGTAACCCACGAAGAGTAATGCGGGAACAAGAATGGCGAGTAATGCCAAAATTCCGAAAAATCCGTACCAACCGCTGACCGATCCGTCGCCCATCTCCCCTAGTATAGCGGATGAATTTGATCTTAACATTCCGGTAACGGGCAGGAATCATCCTATTTCTGGCATGATTCTAGGCGCGATGACGGCGATTCCTCCGCAGATATCTGATCCGAAAATCAGTGCGCAGAACGTAAACTTTTTTTACGGCAATTTTCAGGCGCTCAAAGGGATCAATCTTGATGTCGCTCCCAACCGCGTCACCGCCCTTATCGGTCCCTCGGGCTGCGGGAAATCAACGTTTCTTCGTTGCCTTAACCGGATGAACGACTTGGTGGATGGTAGTCGTATCGAAGGCAAGATCACCCTGGATGGCGTAGACATGTACGGTCCGGATGTTGACCCGGTTGAGCTTCGCAAGCACGTGGGGATGGTGTTTCAGAAACCCAATCCGTTCCCAATGTCCATTTTTGATAACATCGCCTACGGTCCTCGTATCCACGGCATCAAGCGCAAACCGCAATTAGAAGAGATCGTTGAGAAGAGCCTCCGACGGGCGGCGCTTTGGGACGAAGTGAAGGATAAGCTGAAGCAGAGCGGACTATCGCTTTCGGGCGGTCAGCAGCAGCGGCTTTGCATTGCCCGCACCATGGCGGTAGATCCTAAGATCATCCTGATGGACGAGCCTTGTTCGGCGCTCGACCCCATTGCCACGAGCCGCATCGAGGATCTCATTTTCGAGCTGAAGAACGATTACACCATCGTGATCGTGACGCACAACATGCAGCAGGCGCAGCGGTCGAGCGACTTCACGGCGTTCTTTATGACTGGCCAATTAGTGGAATTTAATACCACTCAGAACATTTTCTTATATCCGCAGGAAAAGCGCACCGAAGACTACATAAGTGGTCGATTCGGCTGATCTCCGGGTGCGTCCTGCCATACTTATAGCCCATGGATGGCAATGCTCGGCTCATTGAGGCCGTCCAACAGGCGACACGGAAACTAGCCAGTAACGGCGATATTCATGCCCTCCTGCTGGAAATGCTGGCCACTAGCTTGGAAGCGGTGGGCGCGTCGCACGGCACCATCTATCTGCACGATCCCGACGGGCATCGGTTGCGGTTTCAGCATGTTTTGCCGCCCGAGATCCTAACGAAGCTTCCGGTAAAGGATATTCCCGACGACTTTGGCGTGGCCGGTTTGGCGTTTCAGACCCGGCAGACAGTGCGTCGCGAGTTCCCGGCGAAGCCGGAGGCCGACTGGAACGACTTTGAGCGGGCGACCGGATTTGCCGTCCGAAACATCATTGCCACTCCGCTGACGATGGAGGCTGAGCAGCCCATTGGCGTGATCCAGCTGATCAACAAGGTGGATGGCGACTTTAACCTTACCGACGCGGCGGTGATGGACACTCTGAGCGCGGTGGCGACCATGGCGTTTCTGAATGCCCGCCTTTTGGAAGAGCAGTCGCGAGCGAGCAGTCTGCTGGGTATGGGCAAGGTGAGCCACGATATTGGCAACCTGGCGGCCAGTCTGTACGCCACGCTGAGCTTTGGCGACATGGCCATGATGGAGCTGCGCAAGCACGTGATGAAGGGCAAGCCCGACCGTCAGGTGCGCATGTACACCGACGCCCTGGAGCCGATCTTCCGGGAGCTGAAGGACGCGGTGGACCGGATTGTGGGCTACTCGCAACTGATCTCGGACTTGAGTGCAGGGCGAGCGATTCGTCCAGTGCTGAAGTTTGGCAGTATCGGGGAGGCGGTTTTGCACGGGGCACTTTACTTTGAGGATCAGGGTCGAAGCCAGCTGATTGACCTCAAGTACGACATTGAGGATCATGCGCCGGAGGCTTGGTTTGACGAGTTGTTCGTGGTTCGCCTTGTTCAGAACTTGGTGGGGAACGCCATTAAGGCCGTTCGCGAGACGTATCCCGGCACCTTGCCCGAGATGATTGACGAGGACCACGACGGCGTGCCCGATAATGCGATCGGCGAGGTGATCGTGCGCTATCAGTTCATTGGCGGTCAGCACGTGGTTTCGGTTACCGACACCGGGCCCGGCATGACGCCCGAGCAGGTGGAGCGAGCGTTGACCGGCGACCTGCGGAGTAAGTGGGAGAAGGCCAATGGCTCGGGCTGGGGTCTGCGCATCGTCCGAGAGCTGACAGCGGCATTGGGCGGTCAGGTCGATATCCACAGCGAGAAGGGCCACGGCGCCACCTTCGCCGTTCACCTCCCGGCCCTATCGGTCGTCCCCGGTCTGGAAGCCCCGCTGGCTAAGGCCGCGTAGTCCGGATTGACCTCACCCCCTGCCCCCTCTCCACCAGAGTGGAGAGGGGGTTCTGATGGATTTTTCGTGTTGTTGATTTGTTTGGGGGCTGAGCTCAGTACGGTAGTTTTACTGGGTACTGCGAACTTTAGTGATCTCTTTTCCGCAAGATTCTCCTTGTAGACCAGGCCGCGGCGGGTTAGTTCTACCATGGCGCAGCGGAGTGTTTGGTACATGTAGCCGGTTTCCTTTTGCAGTTTTTCGTAGGTATCGTGGCCGTCGCGGATGGCTTTTAGAACATGTCCGGCGGTGACGGTGAGGGCGGAAAAGTTGCGGGCGGGTTGATAGTTGATGATGCCGGGGCTCCAGAATTCGAGATTCTTTTGACCGACGAGGCGGCCCGACATTTTCAGGGTAACAAAGCGGCCCTCGTTTTGATCGGCATCCACGACGGGTTCGGACTCCAGCAAGATGTGGCCGCAGGAGGCGGCGGCGATGGCGTGGCTGTGGGCGAGCCGGGAGACGACGCTGCCGGAAGTGGCCTTGG
>CANFJD010000270.1 GCA_947447315.1 Fimbriimonadaceae bacterium | reverse complement strand
GCAACGATCTCGTGCTCCCTTCCGGTCCGAAACCGATGCACGGTCATAACGACGGAAGAGACGTTGCCGGATTCCACCCTGTTCGAAGCTGTCAAGCGCCGGGTTTCCATCCCTGCCGGAATCGGTGTGAAATGGGACACCAATGTTCCTCGATCCAGTGGTCTAGCTGGCTCCACCGCTTTGCTAGCAGCAACTTTAGCCAGCTTTTCGCCACCAGAATCCTATCCCGACTTCGCCGAGGAAGTGCGAGATATTGAAGCGAACGAAGCCGGAGTTGCCTGCGGATGGCAAGATTCAACGATGGTGGTTCACGGCGGTCTCAACTTGATTCGATACGACGGTAAGCGCCCGGATCAACGATATGGACCACATCCGACCGTCGAACCATTTACGGCAAAACTTCCCTTTTTGCTGGTCACCACCGGGGTGCTGCGCCTCAGTGGATCAGTTCATGGACCACTCCAACAACGCTGGTTGAACCAGGAAGCATTAGTGGTTGACAGCATGCTTGAACTAGCCGAAATGGCGGATTCGGGACGTGAGTGCCTTATTAACGAAGACTATGCAAGGCTCGCCAAGCTCATGCGGCGCAATCATGAAATTGCGCAGGAGCTCGGTGCCTCGGGCGAAGTTATCGAACAATTGATTGACAGTTGTATGAACCACGGTGCGCTGGCCGCCAAGTTAGCGGGTGCGGGACTTGGAGGAACGGTAATCGCTCTCGTTGAAGACGCCGATCGATTAGAAGCTCAGCTAAAGCAATTAGGATACAAAATCTTCACCAGACCCGAGATTTCACCCGGATTGAGAAAGGTAACTTAGGGAAGATGGCTTGGAGACTTACCGGCTTCGCCGACGAGATTGCAACTTCTCTCGATGAGCAAATTGTTACGATGACTGAGCTCGGCATAAAAGGGCTTGACCTCCGAAATGTCGATGGAGTCCACGTACTCCAATTAACCGATGCTCATATCGACGAGATTCAGGCAAAGTTGCACGACGCCGGGATGTATGTATCAACGATTGGCTCTCCCGTTAATAAAGTTCCGTACGACTCCTTAAACGAGGCGACAGAATTTGAGAAGCTCCGGCGATCGCTACAGATTGGGGCAAAGTTTAATTGCCAACGGGTGCGTATTTTTACGCCAGAGTTTGACGGGGATGATCCGACCCCAGTCCTATCGTGGATGGCAGGTCAGCGGCGTTTGGCCGAAGAATACGAGGCAATTCTGATCCACGAGAATGATGCTCGGTATTGGGCCGCGTATCCAGACAATGCAAAGCGCCTTTTCCAAGAACTGGCCTCCCCGAACTTTAGGGCGGCGTTCGACTTTGCCAATACCGTACTCATTGGCTTCCGCCCATGGAATGACTGGTTCCCTTGGATTGTGCCCTACCTAGACACAATTCACATCAAGGATGCTAAAGATGGCTCGGTCACCGTCGCTGGCAGTGGCGATGGACAGATCTTGGAAACGCTGAAATACCTTAACGAGCAGGGATGGTCCGGTCCCCTGACTTTGGAGCCCCACCTGGCGAGCGTTGGTAACTTCGGCGGTTACAGCGGGGCCCAGCTCTTTACCGAAGCCACCAAGGCGCTTAGAAATGTTATGGTCGAGGCGGGTTTAAGCGAATCATGACCTACGGGGTCTGCGCCCCCGATCTTGAGTTCGCTGAAAAAGCCATCGCTGCTGGGTTCGATTTCGTCGAATTCGGAGCGGGCTTTGTATTGGACAACACCGAGAAGATAAGGGCTGCCGGAATACCCACCCCTCGAACGAACCTTTTCTTCCCCGGCGATGTTCGGCTTTTTATTGATCCAACCCCATATAGTGAGATTGCCCGCTCCAGAATCGCCGCCGCCGCGTCCATTGGCGTTGAGGTTATGGTGGTCGGAAGTGGCGGTGCCCGCCGCGTACCGGAAGGCGAAGACGGCAACGCCCGCTTCGCCGACCTAGTTGCCGATTTACAGCTACTCGCCGACGAATACAACATTCGCCTGGCTCCGGAAAGCCTTAATCACACCGAAACGAATGTCGGTGTAAAACTAGCCATCCTATCTGGCCTCCTCCACGATCGCGGCCTCGATTTCACCGCCGACAGCTATCATATTCTTAAGGAAAGCGAAGACTTCACCGAAGCCATCCCGTTTCTCCCCGCCCATGTGCACATTGCAAATGCGCCCCGGTTCGCCCCTTCGGCAAACGACCTCGAATTGTTGCCCTTCATTGAACGCCTTCGAACAGTGAACTACGAGGGAACGATTTCAATTGAAGGAAAAATCGACAACTTGACGGATGCCAACCAGAATTTGCGTGAGCTATTCAGCAAAGCTTAGATTTGAGAGTAACATTCCGGCGCCATGCCAGTGTTGGATATGCCTCTGGCGGAACTGGAGAAATACCAGGGCCGCAACCCCAAGCCCGACGATTTTGATGCCTTTTGGGACGCCAGTCTCAAAGAACTCGATCAATTGGATTTACAAGTCGAACGCATTCCCAATTCATTTTCCCAGCCGGTGGCAGATTGCTACGACCTCTTCTACAACGGCACTGGCGGCGCGAGAATCCACGCCAAGCTCCTCGTTCCGAAAAGACTAATGGAGAAAGCTCCCGCTGTCCTCCACTTCCACGGATACTCCGGGCGCGCTCCCGATTGGTCGGAACTCGTCAACTATGCCGGAGCTGGGTTTGTTCTTGCGGCGATGGATTGCCGTGGACAAGCGGGACAAAGTACGGATGCGATTACGACTTACGGACCCACCAAGGATGGACATATCATCCGGGGACTATCTGACGAAGATCCGAGGAACCTTTACTTCCGCAATGTATTCCTCGATACCGTATTGCTAGCTCGAATCGTTATGGAAATGCCCGAAGTAGACGGCACCCGAGTTGGCGCCACGGGTGGTTCTCAGGGCGGTGGCCTAACTTGCGCCTGCGCCGCCCTCGAACCAAGAATCCGTCGCATCACCTCTTGGTTTCCTTTCCTCAGCGATTATCAGCGAGTGTGGGAGATGGACTTGGACCAGGCTGCCTATGCCGAACTCCGTGCATATTTCCGACACTTCGACCCTCGTCACCAGAGAGAAGCGGCTATTTTTGAAAAACTGGGATACATCGATGTACACCACTTGGCGCCACGGATCAAAGCTGAAACTCTCATGTTCATCGGGCTGATTGACAATATCACGCCACCTAGTACGGTGTATGCGGTGTACAACAACATTTCTGCTCGCAAAGAGATGATTGTCTATCCCGACTTCGGTCACGAGGGTTTGCCCGGCGCATCCGATCTAGCTTTCGAATTTCATTGCCGGCCTTAGCGGCGGCACCGCAAGATCCGGTATTTCAGCATGCTAGTTGAATTTCCCCAGTGGGCGGAGACTGATCCCGCCCTCGTGGCATATCAAAGACTACTAATCGACCTGCGAGAATGTCGGTTCCTAAAATCAAAGATTGACTCGATCCCCCGCCAGCCCTACTACCTGATCGCAACTGGAAAGGCAGCGATCGGCATGGCAGAGTCTGTCGTAGCCCAACGTGGTATTCCCATCGCCGGCTTAATCGTGACCAAAGGTTTGCCGGAATCCTCGATACCGGATTGTGTTGAAATCATCACTGGTGGGCATCCGATTCCAAATGAAGCCTCGCTTCTTGCCGGAGAAAAGCTGATTACTTTTTGCCGCTCAGTACCCAAAGATT
>CANFJD010000269.1 GCA_947447315.1 Fimbriimonadaceae bacterium | reverse complement strand
TCACCGCCAGCATCATTCTCCAAATTCTTCAGCAGGCAATTCCCAGCTGGAAGAAGGAGATGCAAGAGGGCGGCGAGTACGCGAAAAAGAAGAACAATCAACGCACTCGATTCCTCAGCATTGCGCTGTGTATCGGGCAGGGATACGGATTGCTTCAGGCCATGTCGGGAGTTCCCAGCATCGCCGCGCTGCCTTTTGGCGCCAAGGCGATGATCTTGGTGTTCTGGACGGCGGGCTCCATGTTCCTTCTGTGGCTGGGTGAGCAAATTAGCGAACGCGGCATCGGAAACGGGGTCTCGCTGATGATCTTTGCGGGCATTATCTTGTCGCTCCCATTCCAGGCTCAACACCTGTATCAGGGCTTCAAGGATGGCTTCGTACCGATCTACAGCCTCATCATCGTGGGTGTCATTTTTGTGGCGGCTACCTGGTTCATCGTTTACTTCACCACCGCTCAGCGAAGGATTCCGATCCAGAACATGCGGCGTCAGGTGGGTAACCGAACCATTGGCGGCGGCACCAACTATCTCCCGCTATCCGTGAACATGGCCGGCGTGTTGCCGATCATCTTTGCCTTCTCGCTGGTGGGTATGCCCGCTCAGTTCGGCACGATGCTCGGAACCACTTCGCCCGTGGGAGGCTTCCTGACGGAACTGGGTCACTACTTGGTACCGTCGGAATCCAGCCCCATCCCGGGTCTGCCGTTCTATGTTCCCAAGGGATTCGTCGGGTCCATCCTGTTCACCGCGCTCATTTTCTTCTTCACGTACTTCTGGACGGCGATCCAGTACAACGTGGGAGATATCGCGGATAACCTCAAGAAGAACGGTTCGTTTATCCCTGGCATTCGCCCGGGTAAGCAAACCAAGGATTACCTGGATGGCGTTATCTCTCGAATCACCGTCGTGGGCGCGCTCTTTATCGCGGCTGTCGCGTTGATTCAGTACATCACTCCTTCTCTGGCAGGAATTAGTCCGGCCTACATTAGCGTCATCGGCGGAACTTCACTGCTCATCATGGTCAGCGTCGCGCTGGAAACCATGCGACAGATTGAAGCCAACCTGTTGATGAAACAGTACGGGCAGTAAACAAGCCAACTCTACTAAAGGGCACGGACCGCATAAATTGCGGTCTTTGCCCTTTGTTCTATTTAAGGATTTAATCAATGCGACTCATTTTGATTGGCCCGCCTGGCGTCGGTAAGGGAACCGTTAGCGCCCTGCTCCAGCAGCGATTGGGACTCATCACCCTTTCGTCGGGAGAGATTTTCCGCCGCGAGATCGAAGCCGAAACCGACCTCGGCCGGCTAGCTCAGCGCTATATTCAGCACGGCGAGCTAGTGCCTAATGGCGTGACCATCGAGATGATGGCCAAACGTCTCCGCGACCCCGCGGTGGTCCGTCATGGCTTTGTGCTGGATGGCTTTCCGCGCACCGTGAAGCAGGCCGAAGCACTGGATGAAATTCTGTTCAATCACGGCATTGACCTTGATAAAGCGGTATCGATGGAAGTCCCGGAGGACATCGTAGTCGCGCGTCTGTCGGGTCGCATCGGCTGCACCAAGTGCGGCGCCATCTACAATTCTGCGTCCCACCCTCCCAAGCGAGAAGGCATTTGTGACGTCTGTAACTCGCCGCTTTTCGTTCGCGATGACGACAAGCCAGAAACCGTGCGCGAGCGCATTCGGAGTTTCTGGACCAACACGGCGCCGGTGATTGAATACTACGAATCCACCGGTTCGCTGATGCGAGTGGACGCAAGTAAGGATCCCGAAAGCACTTATGCCGCCATCACGGCGGCGTAAGCCAGCTGGCGGCTGGCTGGTGTCCACCGCGTTATAATTGTTTTTGATGGACCCCTTGGAGCCCCGAATGGTGGTCCCTTTGTCCGACGCGGAAATCGTTGAGCTTTACGAGAAATCGGTGGCGGCTCGGGACAACTCCCTACGTGAAGCGGATCCAGCAGTCTCGGATCCGGTTGTCGAAAATGAGCACTGGGGCTTCATGTATTTCCTCGCGGATATTGCGATATTTGCCAGCTTGGTGCTGTACGTAACTTCGACCTTTGGAAGGGGCTCGATACCATTTTCCGTCGCCGCAATGCTGTGCTTGTGCATGATTCCGATTGTTTTTGTCTTGCTTAATCTGTTCTTGCCGGGGCGGTCCGGCAGATTTTCAATTGGACCCGTTGGTTTCTTTACTCGCCCGGTCCAAGTAGCAGCGCGTGCGCCGAAGAAGGTTGACCCAAACAACCCAACCGTCTTAGCCACCGTCATTGACTACATTGGCGAAACGCCAATCGTTCGCTCGAAAGCCTTACAACGGGAAATTACTACTTACCGCTCCCAGCTTAAACAGACCCTGGAAGAGCTTCCGCCCCTGATTGAGTCATTCGAGCGTGAAATTCGTGTAGCGGAAAATGAAGAGCTCCTTCTGATTCTCCAAACCCGGCGTGATGCGGCGCAGGAAGCATTGGATCGCCTTCGCCACGTGGACGAAAATTTGGCGTCGCAACATGACGAGGCCGAAGTGGCGATACAACCGATCCTTCGGATGCGCGATCAATTCGAGCGTTACCGGCAACTCAGCCAATCACTTTCACGCATTCAAGCGGCGCACGACCTGGCGAATACCGGCGAAGACAAAGTTCGGGATAACCGGCTGGAGCTTCGTGCCCTTTATGCAAGTGCCATGTCCGCGCAGGCAAAGTTGGCCGAAATTCAATCGATCATGGATGCAACCGAACTTGCCCGTGAAGAAGTTCGTCAGCTAATGGCGTAAACCTGCCAAATAAGGTGGTGGCGGTAGGTCCTAAGGTAGACAATTTAGTCAACCCCGTGAAGCATCTGGCTAAACGGCTTACAATATCGAAAGTGAGTAAGTGGCGCGAGCGACTGGGTTTGCCGGTTACGGTGAACGACATTCATTCCCAGTTGAATGAAACGCAGGTGCGGAAAGTCGTACGTCCTATTTCCGACAATCATGTGGCGGAGCTGGTGCGCAAATCTCCGGTTGCCATTTCTGGTGGTCGGCATGCGATGGGTGGGCAGGCGTTTGCCACCGGGGAGACGCTGCTGGACATGCGTGGCATGAACCGAGTGCTCTCCGTGGATGAAAGTCGGGGAACGGCCTTTGTGGAAGCCGGAATTCAATGGCCCGACCTTTATAAAGGTCTGGATAACGGCGACGAGTTTCACTGGACGTTTCGCCAGAAGCAAACCGGGGGTGATCGTCTGACCGTCGGCGGGAGTCTGGCGGCGAACATTCATTCTCGGGGGCTGACGATGAAGCCGATGGTCGACGACATCGAATCATTCCAAATCGTGGTGGCCGGAGGCGAGATCAAGCGCGTATCCCGCACGGAAAATGCCGATCTGTGGCGACTCGCGATTGGGGGATACGGTCTGTTTGGGGTGGTGACGGCGGTGGAACTGCATTTGGTGAAGCGGTTCAAGGTGCGCCGTCGCGTCCAGGTGCGGCGGGTGGCTGGATTGGCGGAAGCGTTTGCCGATCGCATCGCCGACGGCTACACGTTCGGCGACTTTCAGTTTGCCATTGACCCGGAATCGGATGGGTTTTTGGATGAAGGCGTATTTGCCTGCTACGAGTCGGTGGATGGATCCACGCCCATCCGAGCTGATCAGCGTAAGGTTCCCCGCGCCGCTTGGCACCACCTGGCGTACCTAGCCCACGAGCGTAAAGCGGAGGCGTTCCAGCAG
>CANFJD010000268.1 GCA_947447315.1 Fimbriimonadaceae bacterium | reverse complement strand
GGTCTTATCATTCGAGACAAGAATGGCAACTCGGTGGAATGGTCAAGAAATCAGTTGGAAGCAGCCTATGAAGGGTCAATTCCCAACGCTATGGGAATTTCCAACGTTAATATCAGTTAGGAGTTGTCATTGTTAAAAATAAAATGGTTTAGAACAGGAGCGGCGTGGGCCGCGGTTTGTCTTGCGGCAAGCGTGGCGGCGCAACAGGAACAGACGCGATCCTTTGAGTTGCGGGTGTCCGACGCAACCGCTTTATACAAGGCGGGAAAGCTTTCGGAAGCGGTTTCGGCGTTTGAATCTCTGCATAAAGAAAATGGTCGGAGCAGCGATGTGCAAGCATGGCTCGGGTTTCTTTACCTTCGCACCAACCGGGCGTCGGCAGCTGTCCCTCTCTTGGAATCAGCCGCGTTATCCCGTCGATACGATCTTGAGGTCCAAAACAATCTGGGAAACGCCTACATGGCTACCGCCCAGGATGACAAAGCACTCGCTATATTTGACCAAATTCGGAAGCAAGACGGAACGATGTTTGAGCCGCTCTACAATTCCGGCGTAATCTTGCTCCGGCAAAAGGACTACAAACAAGCAACCGAGCGATTACTCACCGCCGTGTCGCTGAAGCCTGACGACCCGTTCGTCAGAAACAACCTGGGAATTGCCTATGAGAACCAAGGTGATCTTCCGAAAGCCGCCGCCTGTTTTGCCAAAGCCAGCGAACTCCGGCCCGATAACGAAGTGTTCGCGCGAAACGCTGGCCTTCTTTACGCACGGCTCCGTAAATACTCCGAAGCCATTCCCTTCCTCGAGACAAGTATTAGGCTGAATCCATCGGCCAACCAGGCTCGGGTTACGCTCGCCGACGCCTACTCTCAGACTGGTGATAGTGCGTCGGCCATCAAGCAATTGGAAGAGACGACACGAAGGGAGCCGAACAACGCCGTGGCCTGGTTCAACCTGGCCGTGTTATTGGAGTCGGCAAAGGACGAGCCGGGTGCCGAGGCCGCTTACCTCAATGCACTCAAGCTCGACCCTTCAGATCTCGATACGCTGAATAACTATGGCCTCCTGCAGATGCGCAAGGGACGGTGGGGGGACGCTCAAGTCACGTTCACGAAACTTGCCGGGCTCAATCCTTCTAGCATCGATGCCCAACAAAACCTCGGTGCTTGTGCCGCCAAAGCGGGCGATTACCCGGCTGCCGTCACCGCGTGGAAAAAGGTCATTCGGGCTGAACCTAATCGGACGGGAGTACGACTTGACTTAGCCAACGCCCTGTGGCTCGCGAATGATTACGATGGTGCGTTTTATCACTTCAAGCTGGTCGTAGCCAAAAATCCAAAGTCACCCGAAGCCTACAACGGAATTGGTCTGTACTGGATGCAAAAAGAACAATTTGCTCAAGCGGAAGCTGCCTTCCGCAGCGCAATTGATGCCCGAAAGACCTTTGTCCCGGGCTACAACAATTTGGCGATCATTCTTGAGCGGATGAATCAGCGACCGAAGGCGATTAAAGTCTTGGAGGAAGGACTGAAGATTGCGCCTGAGGATCCGCTCATCCGACAAACCCTCACCCGGATGCGAAACGCAGGTTAACCATGCGTGCGAAATATTTCGGCTAAAATTGCGTTGCGATGCGTATTCACTTCGTTGCCAATATGCATCGCCAAGACGCGCAGACCGCTGCCCGCGACATGGCTCAATGGGCTCTGTCCCGTGGTCACGAAGTAGGTTTTGAATCGGAAACGGCAAGCGTACTCGGAGAACCGCCTACCTCAGATACTCGGTTTGCTCTCGCCGATCTGGTGGTGGCGTTCGGCGGCGACGGAACGCTCATCCGGGCGGCCCACCTCTGCGCTCCCGCGGGGACGCCCATCCTCGGCGTGTACTTTGGTCGATTTGGATTTGTGACTCAGTGTGACGCCCACCACGCCCTGTCCGAAGCGGAGCGATTCATCGCCAACCAATCGGGGATTGAGACACGAATGATGCTCCAGGCCGTGCTGCATCGGGGTACCCACGATGTTGCGACCTTGCACGCCCTGAATGAAGTCGTAATTCAGCGGGCTGCGACTGCCCGGATGATGACCATTCGCGTCCTCATCGATGGTCACCGCATCACGAGCTACCCAGCTGATGGCGTGATCATCAGCACCCCGACTGGCTCAACCGCCTACAACTTGAGCGCCGGTGGCCCCATTCTTAGCCCAAACTTTAAAGCAATGGTGATCTCAGCGATCGCCCCCCACACGTTATCGAGTCGACCGTTTGTCATCCGTCCGGAAAGCGAGGTGCGACTGAGAATCCTGTCGGATGGGGATGCGGTCCTGTCGGCCGACGGTCAAACGCGGCTACATTTGTTGAAAAACGACGAAATTTCCATCACCCGCAGCCCACTCGTGACAAACTTGGTAACCGTACGAGAAGACGACTTTCTGCGGAAACTCGGCGACCGGCTCTTTTGGAGCAAAGGACTCGTAGGAAGCACCGACTAATGGCCATTGCAGAACCCCTCGTTACGAACAAGACCATTCTCCAAGTAAAGGATGCCGTGGTGGAATTCAAATCTCCGCAGGGCATCGTTCGCGCGCTGGATGGCGTCTCCCTCACCGTTCAGCAGGGCGAAACGGTGGCGGTGGTTGGCGAATCTGGATGCGGCAAGACAACGTTGGCCCGCGCCGTTCTCGGTTTGCAGCCGTTGCACCAGGGAAGCATTCAGTTGTTGGACCGCGAGGTTCGAGGCACCGATCGGCGAATGGCGGAAACGGTGGGCATGGTTTGGCAAGACCCTTACGCCAGTCTTAACCCGCGCTGGACGGTTTCGCGATCGTTACGCGAGCCGGCGGATCTCACCGGGCATAAAATTGACGTGCCCCGGTTGTTTACCGAAGTTGGCCTCGACGATCGGTTCAAAGATCGATTTCCGCATCAGCTATCGGGAGGTCAGCGCCAGCGGGTAGCCATCGGTCGCGCGCTTTCCCTGAAACCTCCGTTGGTGATCTGTGACGAACCGACAGCCGCCCTGGATCTTTCGATTCGGGCACAAATTCTTAATTTGTTAAAGGACGTGCAGAAAGAGTCGCGATGCTCATTCCTGTACATCTCGCACGACCTAACTACCGTGCGATTCCTAGCCGACCGTGTAGCTGTGATGTACATGGGGCGAATTGTGGAAGAGGCTAAAACTGAAGACCTGTTTCGCGATCCTCGGCACCCGTACACTAAAGCGCTACTTGATAGTGCGCCATCTTTAGACAAGTTAATGCAGTTGCCCGCGGCACCGGAGGGGGAAATCCCAGATCCGTTAGCAAAGATCAAAGGATGTCGATTTGCCGGTCGCTGCCAATTTGCGTTAACGGAATGTAAGGAAATCGATCCACCAGTAGAAACGGAAGATCTACGGCGGTACTATTGCTTTAATCCGATTAAAAAGTCGGAATAGTTCGGGAGTCAGACTCAAAAACCGAGCGTCTTAAAGGAATAAGATGCAAACCATAGGATTTGGGAGAATCGCCTACGCCGAGGAGATGCGCATCCTTGAGCATGATCTGCTCGAAATGGGCAGTCGTGCCGGTCAGATGGTCGGTATGGCGGTAGATTCGCTCACCCAATTGGATGTGTCCCAGGCACGACTCGTGCTGGCCGAGGACGATGAGATCGACCGGCGAGATCTGGAGATCGAAACGCGCTGCTTACGTCTACTGGCGTTGCAGCAACCCATGGGTAAAGATCTACGCGAG
>CANFJD010000267.1 GCA_947447315.1 Fimbriimonadaceae bacterium | reverse complement strand
CTCTCTCTTCATTGACGTTGTCGGCAAACACCATTTACGGTGGGACTTCGGTCACGGGAACCGTCACGCTTAACCAGAATGCTCCGACCGGTGGAACGGTGGTTACTCTCGCCTCCAACAATCCGGTTGCATCCTTACCGGCATCCGTTACGGTGGCAGCAGGCGTGAAAACAGCGACGTTCACGGTTACGACGCCGCTAGTCGACAGCTCTGCCACGGCGACCATTACCGGGACGCTTGGCGCATCCACGGCTAATGCAACACTAACCGTTAATCCTTACCCGGCGCCAACCAGCTTCACGCTGAACTTCGCGCAACCGCTGATTCCGAGCGCAAGCACCGGAACTGGCACCGTCACCCTCGACAATCCAGCCCCGATCGGTGGCTTGGTAGTCAATCTGACAACTAGTAACGCGGCGCTCGCCTCGGTTCCGGCGTCGATCACGATCCCGGCCGGAGCGACTTCGGCGAACTTCACAACCACCACCGGTACGGTAGCCGTCCAGACAAAGGTAACGATCGCTGCCCGGCGCACCGGCTTTACAACCGTTACCTTTAAGCCGACCGTGCTGCCCCCGGCAGTTACGAGTGTTGGGCTTTCGCTGGAAACGGTTGTCGGCGGGAATGGCGTAACCGGCACCGTTAACATCGCAAGTGCGGCACCGACAGGTGGCCTCACGGTAACTCTGAGCTCGTCGAAGGCTCTCGCCGCCACCGTGCCCGTCACGGTCGTGGTTCCGGCCGGTTCCACATCGGCTAATTTCGCAATCACAACCCATGGCGTCGGCGCGGCCACGACCGCCGTACTAAAAGCAAGTGTGTATCCGACCACGGCGGTTACCAAGAACCTATTGGTGAAACCGGCATCGTTCTCAGGGTTTACGTTCGATCCGGCAACGATTCAGGGTGGCTCACCCACAACGGGAACAGTAACCCTGGACGGAGAGGCCCCTCCGGCCGGATATGTTATCACCCTTTCAAGCCCTTATCCAGCCGTGCTTTCGGTACCCGCTAGCGTGACCGTTGCAGCCGCCGCACGAACAGCAACTTTCACAGCAACCTCATTTGCCGTGAAGGCAAACACGTCGGTCAAGGTTGTTGCCAGAGGAGCGTCAGGCGCCAAGGACTTCCGAGTCTTCGTAAACAAGTAACGGAAACAAAAAAGTCCAGCCCGCTGAAATCAGCGGGCTGGACTTTTTTGTGGGTCAGATTTAGTGGTTAGCGTCGGCTTCCGCCTCTTCTTTGGCGTCTTCCGCCGTCCATCGCGGATAGACGATGGTGAAGAAGAGAGCGAATGCTAATCCGACGAGCAATCCTATTCCGGCTCCCGTTAGACCAGGTCCCGCTAAGAGCGCCTGCTGGAAATCCATAATGTGCGGACTTCCCGCCAAACACCCAAAGTAGAAGCCGAACGTTACGCACCAGAAGATGCCGACAGTCCAAGCGATGCCAGCCGCCAAAACATTATCCTCTCGGGCCGTGATTCGTTCAATGAGCTTCATACCGAAATAATTATAACGCGTGCTGACTAATGAGCGGCGAGGGCAGCTTCGACAGTTCCGCTCATTTCCAATCTGTGACCGTCCGGAGCATCCACAAACGTTCCGCAGGGGGTGCTACCTTCGGCAAACGGAATATCGAGCGACGTGCCGTCGAATCGGTAAGCGGGGTTATACCACTGACCAACTTGATCCGCGGCGGCATGCACATAGTGCCCGACTACGATCCGCCGGAAACGATCAGTCGATCGGTTCGGTTCGCTGCCATGAATCAGATTTCCGTGAAAGAAGAGAACATCACCGGGTTCCATCACAACGTCAACTACTTCAAATCCTTCCGGAATTGGTACCGTCTCCGAAGTAAAGCTCCGACTAGTGTCGCTCTTTATAGGGCATAGGACATCGAACTTATGCGACCCGGGTACCACCTGCATACAACCATTTTCGGCATCGCACTTATCTAGCGCCATCCACGCTGCCGTGCAGCTACCTGGATGCACGCGGAGATACCGCTGGTCTTGATGCAGGGCCTGACCCCGCGCACCAGCCGGTTTAAAATAAACCATCGTCTGCACTGCGAACGGCGCCTCTCCAAGCAGTTCTTCGTACACCTCTTTGATTCGGTGATCCAGAAGAAACTCCATGGATTTCGCGTCGTCCCGGTGCGGTTGCATCAACCGCGGGTACTGACAAAGTGGGTCTGTCGATGATTTATCGTAGTTGCCTTCGGTGAATTTGGGGCCCGCCGCATTGATCGCCATATAGTGATCACGTAGCGTCGCGACTTCATCCGGCGAAAAAAGGCCTTTCACGATTGTGAAGCCATTCTGTTCGTATTCGAGTTGATATTTCATTTTGTTTCAGTGAGCCGCGCGGGCTTCCTCAATTGAACCGACCATTTCGTAAATCGTGTCTCCGTCAACTATTCGCGGTATTCCGCATGGACCGCCTCCCCAAGGGTTTGCGGAAAGACCATCGTCGACCGTACTGCCATCAAAACGGTAAACCGGGAAATAGTAGTGCGCCACTTTGTCACATTCAGCCGCTATGTAATGGGCGATCAGAGTCCGCCGAAACCGGGTAGCACTCCGGTTCTTCCCTGATCCATGGATCAATGACCCGTTGAAAAACAGAACGTCGCCCGCCTTCATAATCGCGGGAACTGCTTCCATTCCTTGGGGAGGAGGAATGTAGTCGGCTCCCCAGCTCTCTTCTTGATCTGCCACTTCCGGGCAAATCATCGGGAGGTTTTGTGATCCCAGCACCACGTACATACATCCATTCTCTTCATCGCAGTCGTCCAACGCTAGCCAAGCCGCCATGCAGGTACCCGGTTCACAGCGAAGGTAGCGCTGATCTTGATGAAGGGCCTGCCCTCGTGAACCGGGCGATTTGAAGTACACCATTGTCTGCACCGCAAACGGAGTTTCGCCACAAATGTCCGTGAGGATTGGCTGTAGACGAGGATCCAACATGAAATCCATCGCGACTTTGTCACCTCGGTGCGGTTGCAGAAGGCGCGGATACGCGCGGAGCGGATCAGGTGACTCAAAATCAATTCCACCTTCGGCCCACCCGTCGCCGCCACGATCGCGCATTTCCGTAAAGTAGCTTCGGAAAAAAGCAACTTCATCTGCACTGAAGAGACCGGAACTGATTACATATCCGGTTTGCTCAAATTGTTCTCGCACCGTTGCGGTCGCTGGCATAGGAAAATTCTAAGCTACTCCACCCACGATCAAGACCATCAAAAACGTCAATTACCTATAATATTTAGCTATGGAAATTAGGACGAGCTCCAACGATCCGAACGTAGCGGAGTATGTTGCGGGGGAATTCACTGAAAATTCCCGCTACTCAACCTACCGTGAAAAGGGATCGAGAAGCTTCCTCCTCATCTACACCCGCGCCGGAAGCGGAGTAATAGGAAGCGGCGGAAATCGTCGAACAGTTCTTCCTGGAGATTTGGCACTTTTGCTTCCCGGGCAAATGCACCACTACGGTACCGAACCGAATACTGGCCACTGGGACCTGCAATGGATTCACTTTCATCCGCGTCCCGACTGGGATACCTTGCTACGATGGGAGCCAGGTAGCAGTGGCTTAATCACGATTTCGCTTCCCGAAGATCTGGCGGCGAAAGTTAGTCAGAACTTAGGAGAGATAGTGTCGCTTGACCCGACCCAATCGCTCAATCGGCGGTTGGCATTTAATCGCCTTGAGGAAATCTTTGTGAGGG
>CANFJD010000266.1 GCA_947447315.1 Fimbriimonadaceae bacterium | reverse complement strand
GTCTGCGTCACGTCCTTTCCCAAAATCAACGGAGGAATAAGTGCACCAATCATGACTTCGATTGTACGACGTCTACCGCAGCTTGGGTAGGCCTCAACCCAACTTCGCGGAGCGCTAATCCCCGGTCATCGCGAACGATCGGGCGTCGAAAATGTTCGGGTTCAGCTTCACTTTTAGTAATGCGTCCTCGGATAACGCCCGGTCCACCGACATTTGGGCAATCGCGGACGATGCGCCGCTGAGAACGATATTTTCCATCTCCTGAACGTTAATCCCTTCATCCTTCAACACGCCCAGCACGTGGGCTAAAACGCCAACCCGGTCCAGATGTCTCACCACCAACAGATGAGTAGCGGCTACTGCCCGCTTCACGTTCACCACGTTCGGCACCTGACCCTTGTTTCGATACTCCCGCACGATCGTGACGACTTCCTGGGCGATGGCTTCTTGAGCCTGGTCGGTACTCGCCCCGATATGATGCGTGGCATAGACGTTAGGGTGCGACTGCAGCGGTCCGCTGTACGATCCCACCGCAACCTCTGGCTCGCCCTCGAAAACGTCCAGGCCGGCGCGGATGTTCTTGGTCGTAAGGGCTTCAAAAAGCGCATCCTGCATCACTACTTCCGCCCGACTGGTATTCACAAAAATGCTGTTTGGCCGCATGGCGTCAAAGAACCGACTGTCCAGCATGCCTTTGGTTTCGGGCGTGAGCGCTACGTGAACCGAGATTACGTCGGACATCATTGCCACTTCGGTAGCATTACTTGCCCGACCAATCTGGAGCCCGGCGGCAAGGTCGGGAGTCAGCCAGCGACCAAACGCGACGACATTCATCCCAAAAGCGCGCGCCCGCGTGATCATTTCCTGCGCAATCTTGCCCGTGCCTATGAGGCCAAGCGTTCGGCCGTAAAGCCCTCGCGACTGGCTGTACTCCTTCTTGTTCCAAACCCCTTGTCGCAGGTCAGCTACGTTATCGGAAATACGGCGATCGGCGGCGATGATCAGGCCCCAAGCCAGCTCCGCGACGGCCTGACTGTTCTTGCCCGGACAATTGGTGACCATGATGCCCTGCTCACTCGCCGCCCGCACATCGATGGTATTCACGCCTGCCCCCGCCCGGATGATGAGGCCCAACTTACTCGCGTGGATCGCGTCCTTATCCACGGTCGTGCTGCGCACAACCAAAACGGTTGCTTCCGTCTCTGCTAATCGCTCCGTGAGTTTGGGGCCCGATAGGTCCGGCTCGTACAGAACCTCGACGCCTAGGCGGGTTAATCCTTCTCGACCCGTTGACTCAAATTTATCCGCGACTAATACTTTCATTGAACGGTAACTATTGTGGCGGCAATCGATGATCCAGTTCGGGCGGGTCAAGTAGAATCTCGGCCCTATGTCGCAGCTTCGCTGGGGAATTCTCGCATCGGGCAATATCGCCCACGCCTTTGCCAAGGGATTGGCCGGTAGCAGCACCGGTGTGCTGGTTGCCAGTGCCTCGCGCTCGCTAGAGAAGGCCACCAAGTTCGCCGAAACCTACGGCGGAAAGGCTTACGGCAGCTACGCTGAACTCTTGGCCGATCCGGATGTGGATGCCGTTTATATTGCCAGTCCGCACCACCTGCACATGGAACACACCATCGCCGTTGCGGAGGCGGGCAAGCACATCCTGTGCGAGAAGCCGTTCACGCTGAACGCCCTGGAGGCCGAGCGAGCCTTGGCCGCGGTCGATAAAGCGGGTGTCTTCTTTATGGAAGCGTTCATGTACCGCACCAGTGCCCACACGCAAAAGCTAAAGGAATTGGTCCACTCGGGAATCATCGGTCAGGTTTTGCAGATCAATGTGGAATTCGGCTTCCAAGCCGGTAAAGATTGGGATAATTTCCGCGCCGATGCCGCACTTGGCGGCGGGGGACTGATGGATGTGGGAACCTACTGCGTTTCGTTCTCTCGCCTCATCACCGGTGAAGAGCCCGTTCGGTGCCACTTCGAAATGCTGGCTCCCAACGGCTACGACGAATCTGCCGCGGGTCTCATGAAGTTCCCGAGCGGGGCCGTCGCTCACTTCGGCACGGGTGTCCACGTGAACCTGAACAACCAGGCCGTCATTTACGGAGAGAAAGGAAAGATCACCGTGGAATCACCCTGGTTCTGTAAGGGCAAAATCACGGTGGCGGTGCAGGGTAGCGAACCGGAAGTCTTCGATTACTCCGGCGACGAAACGAATCTGTACACCTACGAGTGCGATGCCGTCGCCAAGTTCCTAGAGGCAAAAGAGAGCCCCTATATGAGCAAGGCCGATACCCTTGGCAACATGCGCACTCTGGACGCCCTGCGGAAGTCTGCGGGCCTAGAATTCGCTGCCGAACTGAAAGCCTAAGAGTTCAACCCTTCCAAGTTCGGTATTTGAGAAGGGTCCAGAACGCTTCGGGGGCGTCGGTCCACCGAATCTTTTTCCCCGCGTCTTTGCCGCGGGGAACGTATTGGATCGGAACTTCCCGAATCTTTATTCCCCGTCGCAGAGCCTTTGCCGTAACCTCGGGGCAGAACTCAAATCGCTGGCATTCCAACCCGAAAGATTGAATAGTTTCGGTGCGGAATGCCTTGTAGCAGGTCGCTTCATCGGTGAGCTTGTATCCGTAAAGGACCTTCACGGCGAGGGCTAGCAACACATTGACCACCTTGTTCGGCAATGCCATATCGCGAGAGAGGCCGTTTTGAAAGCGGGAGCCGTAACTGGCGTCGGTTTCCCCCGCCAAAATTGGCTGAACTACTTTCGGAATCTCCTCCGGGAAGTACTCCAGGTCGGCATCCTGGATAATCACGGTCTCACCCTCCGCCCCCGGGAGGGCAACTCGAATCGCATTTCCTTTTCCGCCCGGACGCTCGCGGTGGATAGCATTGATTCGGTCTCCGTACTCGCGCAAGATGTCGCCCGTCCCGTCGGTGCTGCCGTCGTTCACGACGATTAATTGCACGCGGAGGGGAATCGCCAGTACGCGCTCAATCACTTCCCGAATGGTATCGGCTTCGTTCAGCGCGGGCACGATAACCGTCACCTGCGGAGTTAGATTGTCGTCGATACTCATGTTATTCGCGAACCTCCACCGTCCTTTACACACTCCCGCGCCGGGTTTGCTGATGGTAGACGTCGCTGATTCCCAGGAAGGCATAACCATCCATCGCCCGCCGAAGTTTCCGCAGTGCCGCGATAAAGCCGGCTCGCACGCTTTGCCGGGTGCATTGTTCGCGCAAACTAATCGCCTCGAAGGTCGCCCCGTCCAGCTTCCATTGCAAGATTGCTGTCTGCCGATCCGTCAGATTCGCCATGGCGACAATCTCCTCGCACTCCCGTTGGAGAAGCGGATCGTGCGGGCGACAGATGGCAATACGACGCCACAAGGCCTCCAGGTCCGGACGTTGGCGCTCCTGAACTTTCAGGTGGTCTTCGGTGTAACAGGGCCGTTCCGGGTCGGCGCGGCAGATGGCGAGCAGGGCATCGGCGACGAAATTTAGGTCTTCGCTGGTCATGGATTTTTCCCTCAATATAGTAGACATGTGTTTACTATATAAGGGGTCCGAGAGCGAAAATGTAATCCTGGCAAAAGTACTAGTTTTTAGATTTCCGCCGACTTTTTCTCCGGTGGAGCCGGGACCCTAACGAGGGCTGCGGCCACAACGCACACGACGCCAGCAAACAGATACGGGGCGGCCGGATTCAAATCAAAAACCGCCCCGCCGACGATGGGGCCAACGATG